>JALSON010000320.1 GCA_026986455.1 Thermococcaceae archaeon
GCCATGGTTCTGGACAGAATTCTTTAGTCTGCTTTATTTTTATTTCTGCGGCTGCAAAGCAGTGCGCTCAGGCATGAAGTTTCTCCCTGCCACTTCAACCGCCCTGTAGTAGCCCGGAACATAGAGCACAGGAACCCTCATGGCGGTGCTTTCATCAACCCAGCTGACCTCACTTATCCCCTTCGGCTTTCCGTACCTGACGATGTCCTCCCACGTGCGTCTGTTGATTATGCATCCCGGATCATCCCCAAGCAAATCGAGGGTGTAGTGATATGCCCTCGCCCTGCATCCGCCGCAGATGTTCCTGTAGGGACAGCTCTGACATACACCAGTGAAGTTATCCCTGTCACGGAGGAGGTTGAATATCCTGCTGGTTTCCCATATCTCCCTGAATGGCTTTGTTCTGATGTTGCCCACGGGCAGTGGGAGGAAGACGCACGGCGTTACAGTACCGTCAGGTTCTATCCCCGCATAAATTCTCCCGGCACCGCAGCCACCTATGAACTCCGCGAGGGTCTTCACTGAGTTGTTCTCCCCTATGTAGAAGTGTGCCGGTGTGACATTTTTTCCGCTGGATTCCAGGAGAGTAACACGCGCATACTGGGGTGCAGTGGTGAGAATCTCTATCCTCCTCTTTTTCATCTGCCTGTAAACCTCCTTCATGAACTCCTCGCGCTCATCAGGAGTCAGGTCGGCCCTAACCATGTCCTCTGCCCTGCCTGTGGGGATGAGGTTGAAGAATATAACACGCTTAACGCCAATGCTCTCCGCCAGATCAAGGATATCATCTATCTCATGATACGTTTCCTTATCCATGATTACGGCCATTCCATGGCTTGTGCCGAGGTCGACCGCATTCTCAAGGGTTTTAATGGCATGCTCCCATGCCCCGGGAATGCCGCGGAATTTATCATGCTTCTCTGGCTTCGCCGAGTCGACGGAAACCTCTACGTATTTGAGCCCGAGGTCAACGGCCTTCTTCAACTTCTCCATGTTTGCGAACGTCCAGCCGTTCGTGGCAACGGATGTGTGTATTCCCCTCGAAGCGAGCTCCTTCACGACGGGATAGAAATCAGGATGGATTGTTGGCTCACCGCCGCTTATGGCCACAGCAGCGACTCCGGCTTTATCGAGCTGGTCAACGAGGTTCAGCTTTTCCTCAAGGGAGAGTTCACTTGCCAGTGGCCTATCCGCTCTCTGGTAGCAGTGCCTGCACCGGAAGTTGCACATGTTGGTGAAGTTCCAGACAATGAGGAAGGGGCCGGCGAGTCTCTGAGGAACCGTAATGCCGTATTTCGCTATGCCCTCAAGGACGACCCATATGCCACGCCTTATATGCGGGTCGCGGAGAAGAGCCTCCTTAACGGCCTGCTCATCCCCTCTTGCAATCTTTATGCCAAGCTTGAGAAGAAGCTTTATTGTCTCCGCCTGGAAGCGCACCATAAGGGGGCAGTTTATGCTCTCACCGGCATAGATGCTGAGGGCCCAGTAAAGGGCAGGAAGCTCTCTGCCGTCTATCTCATACTTTCTGAGGGCGGGTTTGATCAATGCCCTTGCAAGGGGATTGCCCAGGATTAGTTTGAAAGCTGTCAGGGCCGTTGTGAGCTGGTTTCCATCATCCTTACCAGTTTTTTTCATACTTCTCCCCCATCTCAAACTATAGAACTTCCCTGTATAAAGTTTTCGATATAACTGTTGTGATTGTCATGTCAAACCCAACCGGGAAAAGTTTAAATATCTCCTCCATCTTATATTATTGGGTGTGCAAAAAGTGGTGGGGCAGGAAAAAGAGACCAGAAAATTCATTGAAATCATTGAAAGAATGCTGATAAGATGGGGATACACCCACACCGACGGGAAGATATATGCCCTCCTGCTGCTGAGCGAGCGGCCGCTCACGATAAATGAACTTGTGCAGCTGACCGGCCTGAGCCGTTCCTCAATCTCCACGTCCCTGAGCAGGCTCTCCAGGGAGTATTTTGTCAACGTCAGAAAGGACGGGAAAACGAAGCTGTTTTACCCGATTCCGGCATTCCTCGAAAAGTTCCTGAAACAGCCAAAGGAGATACTTGAAAAGGAGGTAAAACCCCTCCAGAGGATAACCTCGGTTCTGATGGAGAGGGAGCAATCCCCGGAGCAGAAAATAAAGTTTGAAGAAATCCTCTTCGACCTCAATGCGCTTGAGTGTGTGCTCTCAAAGATAATCAAAATGGAGGAGGAAGAGTCGGAGTGCTTCAAAGGATGATACCATCAGTGTTCTCTGTGCCCGTGCTCCTTTTCCCTCTCTATCTTTTCCTTCCAGTAGGGGTCCACTTCAAGAACCTGATGGATGAATGCCTCGACGACATCCTTAATCCTTCCATGGGCTCCCGTAACCACCTCAATGCCGAGTTCGTTGAAGAACGCCATCGCCCTTCTGCCCATCCCGTAAGCCAGGACAACTTCTCCGCCGTGCTCCCTTATGAAGTTCGGCAGGTCACCCGGGTTGTGCTCATCGAAGGGCACCTCAACGACTTCCGCCCCTTTGATTTCGTTCTCTTCAACATCCACGAAGACGAAATACCTTGCCCTCCCGAAGTGACCGCTAACGCTGCTTTCTAATCCCCTGTTATCTTCAGCCGGTATGGCTATCCTCATTTCAATCACCGAAAACATGTGAAGCTCTTTGCATATAAACTTTGTGCATATGCAAAAAATGAAGGCTAATACAGGATAACCTCCCCTCCTGTTTCTTCACCCGTCTCCAGAACCTCCGGCAGGTTGGAGAATGCGATTATCTGATAGATTGCCGCTATGAAGAGCAGAATCACTCCCACCAGCACTATCAGGGTTAAGGCTCCCCACCATAGCCATCTGGCGGTCTCGTGAAATTCACTGACGCCCGTTATCTCATACATTGCCTCCCATGCCTGTTTCTGGAAATACGCGGCCAGAACAATGGTGCCGACAAAGATCAGAACTATCACGCCCACGAAACCGGCAACCGCAAATCCCGCCGCAGCCCCCATATGCATTATATCATACGTGAGGTGTCCCCGGGAGGATGTCAGTGCAAACCCCATCAGGACAATAACAACTATCAAAATCAGAGCCGCAATGCTCACTATAAACCCGTAGAGGTAGTATCTGAATGGCCTGTCATCACCGACCTTATCTCCTATCCCCTTCAGCGCAATGAGAACCAGTATGAATGCGACCAGCGAGAAAAACCTGCCGAGCATCCCTATGTAGGGTATCACTCCGAACACCCCGGACACTAAGGCGAGTATCGAGCCTATAAGCCCGAGGTTCCTCTCACTCCTGATGTCGACCTGCATCTGTACCACCGATAAATGTAACATTTAAACTTTAAAAAGTTTCGGGCAGGATGCAGAATAAAAACAGGAAGAGCAGGAGAGGGTCACTTCTTTTCTTCCCCTGTCTTTACAGGTTTTGCCGGTTTGGGAGGCCTTATGCCGTAGCCGAGGATTCTGAACTTAAATATCTCCCCATCCCTGAGGTGATATGCCACCTCCTTTGTTTCCCTGTCGAACTCTATCTTCTCAACCGGGAACCTGTAATCCGGGAACTTCTCGTTGATTTCCCGGATTCTATCGGGGTGTATTGGAACCCAGTCGTAGAGCTGAATCTCCTCCTCCTTCCACTCGGTCGTGAGCATGTAGTTGGAAACGAAGCCGAGAGCACCTGTCGGGCACACGTCAACGCAGAACTGGCAGAACGTGCATCTGCCATAGTCGATTTTTGGATGCGGCCTCTTCTCCATCCTGCCGTCGACTTCGAGCCATGTCATCTCTATTGCCCTCGCCGGGCATATCTGGCCGCAGAAGTTGCAGCCCACGCACTTCTTCCAGTCGAGTGAGTGGAAGCCGCGGTACTTCTCGGCTATCTGGGTCTTCTCGTAGGGGATTTTGATCGTCACGGGTTTTTTGAAGAGGTACTTCAGTCCGAGCCACGGCTTTATGTATGAGGGCTTCTTCCTGATTTTGCTCTCGGGTGCGACTTTAAACTCGATCTCCTCCATCTTCATCACCTGTCGATGTCCGGCGGGCAGTTGTCAAGGCTCATCAATATCACGGGCACGTCGGCTATCCTCGCTCCGACCAAGAGCTGCTCAAGAACCCTGATGCCGTGTGCAATGCTTGGCCCTCTGATCTGAACCCTGTAGGGTTTGTTCCTACCGTCGCTTACAACGTATGCCCCGAAATCCCCCTTCGTCGACTCAACATGGGCAAAAGCATCCCCTGCTGGAACTTTGAACCTTGGAAGATTCTTCAGCTTCGGATCCTGAACTTTGTAAGGGCCGTCCGGCGGTCCCATTTCAAGCAGCTGTTCGAGAATGTATAAATCCTGCTCAAGCTCGTATCTCCTCACCAGTGCCCTTGCCAGTGCATCCCCATCCTCAAGCACGGGAATCTCAAAATCCAGCTCAGGATAGAGAAGATACGGGTCTGCTCTCCTCACGTCGTAAGGAACCCCCGTAGCCCTTATGTTGGGCCCTGTGACACCTTCTGCCAGTGCAAACTTTTTGTCCATAACTCCTATCCCTTCCATCCTCCTGAAGGTTATGTAGTTCTCAAAGACCAGATGGTCGAAGTCGGGAAGCTTGCCCTTTATGTACTCAACGGTGTCCCTGAGGCGCCTCAGCCATGCATCGTTCGGAATGTCCCTCCTTACCCCACCGGGAATCGTGTAGATGTGATAGACCCTCGCTCCAGTTAGCTGCTCGAAAAGTGCCATGAGCCTCTCCCTGTATGCTGCGGCCCACTGTCCGGCCGTATAGACGCCGAGCTTGAAGCTGAGCCCCATTATCCAGAAGAGGTACGCGGACACCCTCGCCATCTCAAGCACTGTAGTCCTTATCCACTGGGCCCTCTCAGGCAGCTCCCAGCCTATTATCTCGTCGACGGCCATTGAGTATATCGCTTCCGGAACATCCGGCTCGGGAACACAGATTCTCAGGAGGAGTGCTATGTTGGTGTGCCACGGCCTCAGCTCGGCCAGCTTTTCGAATCCTCTGTGGAGAAATCCGGGATTTGCTATTGCCTTAACGACCCGGTGGCCATCCATCTTGAGGATTATGCTGAAGTTCTCCGTCGCCATGTGCTGGGGTCCGAAGAACAGCTCGTAGGTATCCTTATCCAGAGGGAGCAGATCCATCCCGTTTTCTCTCGCTTCCTTAACCAGTTCGCTTTGTGAAACCATCATCCTCACCTCAAATTCAGATTACATAGTTGTCCTTGTTCTCGTCAAACCTGTCCAGAATCATGTACTTCTTCTTCACATATGCGAGCATGTCGAAGTCCTTTCTGTACGGGAACAGCCCTTGCTCGGTGTCATCGAGAATCCATGGCATCTCCATCTTCTCGTTGCCCTCAAAGTAGACCCCGAAGAAGTCGTGCGCATCCCTTTCGTAGGTTTCTGCGACTGGGTATATGTCCCTGACTGTTGGCATCCTCGCCTTATCAAGCTCCCGCGGAATCCTCGTTCTGACCATGGCGTGGGTTCTGTGCTCTATGCTCCACATCTGGTAGACCAGCTCGTACTCACCGTCCTTGGGCCAGTCGACGACCGTTATCTGGAGCATGAGTTCAAAGCCCTTTTCCCTGAGGAGCTTCAGGAAATCCCTTATCCTGTCTGCAGGAACTTTAAACTCAACCCTCCGCTCCCTTCTGACTTTACCTTCGGCATAGGGTGCCTCTGTAAGGATGCCATCTATGATAGCCTGCTCCCTCATGCTCACTCCTCCTTTTTCCTGTTCATCAGCCATGGAATCCACCTCCTCGCTTCTCTCTCCCTCCATCCTTCTCCGAAAAGCTCGTCCTGATTCTTTTTGTAGTATTCATAGTTTTCCTTGTATCTCTTCCAGCCGTCGGCGGTTCCGTTTTCAATCATCTCCATGATTTTGTTTATTCCATCCATTACAGCCTCAGGCCTCGGCATACAGCCGGCTATTATGACATCAACAGGGAGGTATCTGTCAAGGTGCTTGATTGCGTTGTATGCATCCCAGTAGATTCCACCGTTTAGGGGACATGATCCGTGCGCCATCACGTATTTTGGATCAGGCTGCATTTCGTAGGTTATGATGATTCTCTTCAGCGTTTTCGGGGTTACGTATCCCGTGATGAGGAAGAGGTCTGCCATTCTCGGTGCGGGGTTGGGCATCATACCGAATCGCTCAAGGTCGTATCTCGATGTCATGAGGGGCGGCATCTCTATACCGCCACACCCTGTACAGAATGCCACAATCCAGAGGCTTTTCCTTCTCGCGAAATCAAACAGCGGTTCAAATAATCGCCAGTCCACCATCTCCATCACCTCACAGTGCTGCCAGTATCGCTCCGGTGGCGGCTATTATGGTTGGCCACTTCCAGTAGAACCTCGCCGCCTGGTCTATTGTGAATCTCGGGAATATCGCGCCCATGAATATTGCAATCATCAGCACCGCAATCTGCTTTATCAGGAGGACTCCGAGGCTTGCCAGCGTGTTGAGCACCGGGCTCGCAAATGATGTAATAACCGCACCTCCGAGGAATATGTTGCTGAAGAACAGTGTCTCGGCGAAGAGTGCTATGGCATGCTGTATCTGGAGTATGCCCATGTGCTTGCCGCCGAACTCCACCATCGGACCGAGAGAGATTTCACCGGGAGCAATCATGATGTCAAAGGGCTCCTTTCCGAACATCGCCTGCAGAACGAGGTCATAGGCAACGGCCGCCAGCAGCAGGGGGAGATGGATGATGCTCCAGCCCATGCTTTGCTGTGCCATAACTATCTGGTAGGTGCTGAATGTGCCGTAGGATTCGGCCAGGGCAACTATTGCAAAGCCTAATGGAACCTGAATGGCCAGCAGGGTAAGCAGAGCCCTCTGGGATCCCAGGCCAGCCCACGGATTCCCAGAGCTCATTGCGGCAAACATTATGCCGAGCATCGGGATTTCGAGGAGGAACGTGATGAGTATCAGGTCGCCGTACATTCTGAGGATGCCGATGCTTCCAAGGGGTATAAACATCAGGGCGAGGATTGTGGCGCCCAGAGCGTAGATGATTCCGAAGTCGTAGATGAGTCCGTGAGTTATGTTGCTCTTCTTTGAGAGGAGCTTTATCGTATCGAGTATGGGCTGATAAATAGGCGGCCCGACCCTCCTGTGAATCCTTGCGGTTACGATTCTTATTATTCCCATGAACATGAATCCCACGAAAGTTGCGTAGAGCAAAATTAAGACAGCTTTCAGTGCGGTTTCAACTACAACCACCATTCTTCACACCCCCCAAAGTGCAAGGATTATTAGGATTACTGCCAGATACCACGCATAGGCCTGAACATCCCCGTTGTATATGTAGTTCCTCATTGTCTCGGCCAGATCTTCGATCCAGCTGCCTATGTCCTGATAGAGCCTGTCAAAGCTCATCCTGAGCCAGAACGCCAGCGTCTCTTTAAGCGGAAGGAAGAAGTTCCTCCTTATCGTCAGGTTGTATTCCATGGTGACAGGGTTGCCCGCCTGATACGTGTCCGTAACCGGAACCCTCCTGACCTTTGCGCCGAGGAAGTATATGATTCCCGCGATGATGATGCCCACGACGAGCCATATCGTGATGAACAGGCCGTTATACCTTCCGAAGCCGAGGTTGAGCTCCCAGATTGTTCCCTGTATGACATCTTTGCCGAATATCCTGTTGAGCTCACCGGCAACTATTCCCGGAGCTATACCAAAGACCACGTTGAGTAAAGCCAGTATTCCCATGGCTATCGCCAGCGGAAGTGGAGCATCCTTTGTATCATCCAGCTCCGTTGGTCTCTGGCC
>JALSON010000321.1 GCA_026986455.1 Thermococcaceae archaeon
GATGAAGGGGCCCGTTTCCTCCGGAACCAGCGTCTCCTTTCTGAAGAACTTTGCGAGGTCGTAATAAGGCTGAAAGATGCTTATGCCTCTACGCGACTCTATCCTTGCTTCGATTTTCTTCAGTATGCCCGCCATCAGGGGCGAGAGCATGAGCACCACTATAACCTGGGCTAATCCTATAATTATCCTGTCTTCCGGGTTCAAAGGCGTCACCTCCAAACGTGGAGAGAACAGGCGTCATCAGCCCTTCAGGGCATTTGGGGCGGACGCCATCGCCCGGAAATTCCCCCGGCCGGGATAGAATAAAAAGTATTTAAACGTTTTGCGTTCGTTTTTGATGTCTGATGTATTGAAATGAGCGGATGAACAGGGACAATCCGGAACCTATGTGCCCTTCTTGAGTTCCCTTATGAGCTCATCCAGAGCCTTTCTGGCCTCAAACTCGAAGTAAAGCTCATATTCCTCTTTCAGCAGTTTGTAGTGCTCCCTCTCGTCCTCTGCAAGCTCCCTCATAATGCGTTTGTGTTCGGGTCTATCCAGCATCTCAGCGAGCATTGTATATACGGCCTCAGAGAGCTGTTCGGCATCCATCGCCACACGCAGCACTCCGAGGTAATCCCCAACACTTCTGAGCCTGAAGTCCTTCTCAACCAGAATCTCTCCCCAGCTCTTAAAAGGAACCTCCGGCACTTCTTCTCCCGGGAACAGACTTCTGAAGACCTGCTTAACCTTTCTGCTGTGTTCGGCTTCAACCATCATAAACCGTTCAAAGGTCGCCTTCGGGTATCCCTCCGGCAGTTTTTCATGGAGAAAGGCATAAAGCGAGGTGGCGTCATTTTCACCCTTCACCATGTATGCCAGGATTTCCCTCAGGGCCCTCTTGGAAATCTCCTCCAGTGTTTTCTTAACCGTCTCCTCCACGCTCAGCTTCTCCATAAGCATATCCAGCGCCCTGCCCATGATTCTCCCCCTGTATAATCTGAACAGAGTTTCATAAAATTTTTTGCGGGATGTATGCAGAGTAAAAATTAAAAATGTTTAAACAGTATCATAGTTCTGTTGACGTCCTTTTCAAAATCCATGATTTGGCAGAAAAGGAGCAATCCTATCTTCTTTTGCATCTGTTTATTAATTCCGACGTAATTGGCTCTGCTTCATCAACGGTTGAAAGGAGTTCATCTGAGAGACTTTTTTTGCGAGTAATACAGCTTGACTATCACGCCCGCATCTTTAGCAGCTTTTACTGCAGGTACAAAGTCATTATCTCCTGCAACCAGTACTGCCACCTTTATATGTCCTACCCAGCTCAGCCTGACCAAATCAACGGCCAATCTCACATCGACACCCTTTTGTGTGAAATATTCCTTCCCATCAGATGTGTATCTCTTGACGGTCTTCCCCTGGATGACTTCAAAGCGTTCCAAGCGATTGAGAGCATTGAAGAACCTCATGGCATTCTGATATCTCGATTTTTCTTCCTCTGTTGGGGGATTGCTTTGATAAGGAGGAGCATTATAATAGTACGTTCTCAAGCGCTTGCCGGGGCAGATTATATCGGAAAACTTGAGAAAGTCTATTTTAACTTCATTGAATTCCTCCTTTAGAACTTTAGCAAGGTATCCACCATCAATAAAAACCGCACACCATTCAGATGATAAATCAGAACCCACAGAAATCACCCCACAATATTATCTGCCGTCCCCAGGGCAATAAGCCCCAGGGACGACAGCGGGCATATTTCCA
>JALSON010000322.1 GCA_026986455.1 Thermococcaceae archaeon
CCCTCTTCGGCCAGTGGGCACTGGTAACCAAGGACATGGCGTCCGTGCCTGCATTCCTGATACCGGCACTGGCAATACCTCTTGCCCGTGGAATGGGGAGCGATGCAGCCGTTCTTGCAGGCTTCGCAATAGCCACCGGCTTCGCCCTGACGATACTCCTGTACCTCCACTCGGCCTTCAGAGCCATAGAACGGTGATAGCATGGAAGAACTGAGGGAGCTGACGAAGAACAGCGTGCTCGGTAACCCCATACGGCTGGGAATAATGCTCTATCTGCTTCCCAGGGAAAAAGCCCTGTTCAGAGATATCCTTGGAGTTCTTGAAATCACCCCCGGAAACCTCGACTCTCACCTGAAAGCCCTTGAGAGGGCGGGCTATGTTAGGATTTACAAGGTCTTCGCGGACAGGCCGAGGACAGCGGTAAGGATAACGGAAAAAGGGGCGGAGGAAACCGGAAGATATCTGAGGATGTTAAGGAGCATTCTTAGGGATGCCATTTAACCTCAAATTCAGATATTGGGTTCTAACAGTCGGGGGCTCAATTACGAGGGCTATTCCCTCTTCTCCCTCGGGACGATAAGCATTGTGCCATTCCGTGATTATATATAAGCAGTTTCTCCTCAAGGGAATCTCCTTCAGCCCGGCACCATTCTCACTTAAAACCAGTGTGATGGCACCTTTTATCAGAAGAAAAGCTTCGGGATGATCATGTTTTTCGAGATACTCTATCTCACCAGCGGAGGTAAATTCTGGCTGGTATATACCGCACTGCCAGGCCATTGTCTTAAAGACCACTTTCCATCTTGAGTTTACGGAAAAAGGGATTTCAATCATACCCCTCCCTCAGCTCGTACCCCTTCACTCGCCTGAACAATATAATATCGGGGATTCCATCTGAAACGCTTTTTATACTCTCTCAAAATAGCTTCTGCTATTTCTAAATCCTTCCCTTTTTCTACAATTATAATGGCAGCTCCCCCAAATCCGGCACCTGTTAATCTTGCTCCATATGCTCCTAACTCGCTGGCTTTTCTCACGATGAAATCCAACTCCTTACAGCTGACTTCATAATTTTCTGATATATCCCAGTGTGCTTCACTTAGGATCTTACCAAAACCCTCTATATCTCCACTTTTGAGAGCGTCCTTTGCGGACAACACTCTACCATTCTCCCTAACTATATACCCCATACGCTTTCTATGGGTTGATGGCAACGTGTTCAAATCTTTAAAGGATACTTCTTTTGATGACGACTTACCAAGCATTTTAAGAGCCTCCTCCACTATTCTGCGTCTTTTAATATATTCAGAGCCTGCGAGGGTTCTTTTTATTCCGGTGTGAAAAACCACCAATCGAGCGTCACTGGGCATTGGAATATATTCATACTCCAGCGTTTCCGTATCAAGAAATATCGCGTGGCCTTTTTTCCCAAAAGTTATGGCAAATTGATCCAAAATGCCACACGGAACATTCACGAATTCATTTTCCGCTTTTTTGGCTATAAACACCTTTTTAATCCTCGACAGTCTAATGGAATATGCCCTATTGAGAAATTCCAAGATTGCAAGTTCAAAGCTTGCCGAAGAACTCAGACCAGCGCTTACAGGGAGATCTCCGTAAATCCTTCCCTGCATACCACCGACCTGAAAGCCCTCTTCCCTCACAGCCCAATAAATACCCTTAACGTAATCTATCCATGTCCCTGTTTTAATGGAAATTTCATTTAAATCAAAACCCCTTTTTTCCTTGAAATACTCGGAGTATAGCTTTACGGTTTCTGATATTTCCGCATCAAGCACGGTATATAGAGTTACAGCCATTGGCATTGCATATCCTTTGCTGTAATCTGTATGCTCCCCAATCAGGTTCTGCAGGCCTCTCTAAGCCTTTCTGCATTCTCCTCAGGCAAACCATCATATGTGAACTCCCAAGTTGTGGTTTCTATACCAGCAGCATATTTAATCTTGCTTGCATCCCGAAGTATAGGATAGAATTCAATATGAAGATGATAGAACTCCGTCCTCTCATTAAAGGGTGCCTGAAATATCCCCATTATATACGGCATCTGCCTTCCGAAGAGCGTGTTAAGTGTGGCCGTTGTTACTCGTATTACATCAGCTAAGTTTTCAATCTCTCTCCTGTTTAACTGGGTTAAAAACTGCACATGTCGCTTGGGATATATATGACTCTCGAAAGGCCAGTTCGCAAAGAAGGGCATGAAGAGGACATAATCCTGATTTTCATAGATAATCCTTTCATTCGAAGCAAGCTCCTCCTCCAGAATACGACAGAAGAGGCACTTTCCGTTATTCCTGTAATATTTCCTAGAGTTATCAATCTTTAAACGAACCTTTAGTGGAATAAATGGAAGGGCATAGAACTGTCCATGTGGATGAGTTAGACTAACTCCTATCTCCTTTCCTTTGTTTCTAAATATCATCAGATATGCTATACGTTTATCTTTCGAACTCTGCTCAGTTATTCGCATCCATGCTTCCACAACTCGCTTCATCTGTTCAAGAGAAAGCTCATCTAAATCCTCCACATTATGTTCAGGAGTTTCAACTATAATGCCACACTTTCCTACTGCCCTTGCTTTTTTATAGAATCCTTTATCTTCAGGGTTTTCAGGGTTATCAGCAGATAAATCCAGAACCGGATATCTATTGGGTAGAACAAGCACGTCCCACCCATATCCAGTTTCTTCGGCTCCAGGACAAAAGGGACAATAGCCTTCAGGCCTCCAAGGCCTTTTTTTCCTAACTGCAGATACCATCACCCACTGCCCGGTTAGAGGATTATACCTGAGCTCTCGCATTGTATCCCCCCAGCAGTTCTTTTACTGTTTTCCTTACCGCTTGATAGCTGTTCAGTTTTGGTTTCCAACCTGTGCGTTTAGCCCTCTCTATGCTGAGGAGCATGAGCTTAACGTCACCCTTCCATCCTCTACCTCCGTCAACTCCTCCTGTAAATCTAAACACAGGGCTAAGACCCATTTCCTCACTCACTATCTTGGCAATCTCCTTAACAGTAATCCAATCTTCATTGCCAAGATTATAAACCTCAAAACTCTTGCTCCTTTTCATGAAATGTTCAAAAATGTGAAGGATTCCCTCTACAGTATCACTCACATGGAGATAGCTCTTCCTTTGCGTTCCATCCCCTAGAATCTCAAGGCTCTTTGAGTTCTTCCTCAATTTTTTTATGAAATCATAAATAACACCATGAGTGGAACGTTCTCCAACTATGTTTGCCAGCCTGAATATTAAAGCTCTAAAGCCAAAGGTATGGGCGTAGCCGCTTATCAAAGCCTCAGCTGCAAGTTTGGCACCACCATAAACGCTGATCGGCTCAAGCCATGCATCTTCAGGCGTGGGGATAACTCTGGCATCTCCATAAACCGTTGAAGAGGATGTGAAAACGAGGTATTCTGTCCCAGAATCCTTAATCGCCTCAAGAAGATTATACGTGATAAGAACGTTAGTCTCGTAGAGCAACTTAGGATTCTGGTCACCAATCCTTACCTCAGGATTAGCAGCAAGATGAAAGACAGCATCAACCCCCTCGACAGCTTTCCTGACGGTATTTAAGTTTCTCATGTCTCCTTTAATGAATTCAAAACCTTCATGAGTTACCCACTGTTCTATATTCTCCACACTCCCCGCACTTAGGTCATCTAGCACCCTAACTTCATGTCCCTTTTCCATAAACCCATCAACCAGATGAGAACCAATGAATCCAGCACCACCAGTAACTAAAATTTTCATCTCAGCACCTCCCTATATACACAAGGGATCATATTAAACTTCGATAAACTCAAAGCCCATTAAATCAGCAAACCTTCTCAAAGTATCCTTGTATCTTCCATATACCAACACAATATGATGGCCAAATCCCATCCTACTGATGGTCTTAGAGTCTTTCACTTTAACCCCTATTGCAATACGGCAGTGAACTGTATCCTTGGTCCAAGCAATTTCACCTTCAGTAGCCCATATCTTGTTCATATTCCAGTGTATTCCTGCCACTGTAACAGGAGCTCCTTCTATGAGATCCGAATATAATGTTGCCCCTACTTTCATCCCATGATAGTCCTTCACCTTAATCCTACACATTGGACATGCGTATGAGGGAGGAATAACATCATGATTTATTGTTATGATGCCCTTCTCAATATCCCAGTGAGTTACATTTTCATTTAAGTTACCCATCAAAGCCCCTTTGCCGGAGATCGCCATTAATACTGTCATTGTAAAGAGGGCAGGTAAATCTCCCTCACAGCCACTTGGTATTCCATCGTCTATGAGGAGAGAAAACGCCATACATGGTACGTATTCAATTGCAGGTATCGCCGGACATTCTACCGTCAATGCATTCGCATTATATTTTTCCAATAATTTCTTTAGAGCTAGATATATCTTGGCAAATTCTGTAAAGTTTGTGCCTATCTTGTTTTCTATTTCGAATTTGGTTTTCCAGTTTTCCGCAAGTTCCTCAGCTTTACTGTCATCAATTTTCCATATTGTATCTAGATATTCATCCATGTCTATAACCCGAATCTCAGGACCTATTTTTTCGTGTATATATCCAAGTGTAATTTCTTTGGGTACAGCAACACTCCTGGGAGGGTATTTACCTATATAAAGGACTTTTAACGTTTTAAGAGCCTTAACTCCTTTAATTGCCGAAATTGTACTAAGAACATCATCTGCCCCCATAGGAATGATATGTTTAACATCTGAATATTTATCAAATCTAAATTTCGAAAGCCTGCCATGAATTGAATATCCCCATGAATCCCATTCTGGCATGATAGGCTTTTTTAACAATGCCAGTTCATCAAGTATTTCCTCCGGAGCCATCCAATCCTCCATATCACCAATCACTAAGAGATCAGCATCCTCAGGGATATTCCTTACATCCTCACGTTTTTTTATTTTTATCTGAGGAAGCACATGTATAAGGCCGCTTTCTACAAGCTTTTCAATATGGACATCCTTCGGAGGTAATTCCTGATTTCTCAATTGATCCCTTGGTTTTTTAGGGCCAAAAACCCATGTCTGCTTGGCTATCGGAGTTTCATCCGATAACCATCTTTCTAAGGCACTTTCCATTTTCAATGGCTGTAATAAAACAGGTAAGTCCCAAATTTTTTTAAGAGTCATGGCTTCTTCCTCCATAACCTGTTCTATAGTTCTTGATCATCTTTAGTTTAAATGTTTATTTTACACATTAGACAAGTTTTCTCCTCAGATAACTTCACATTGTACAAATAAAAAATATAAATGTTTAACCTCAAAGGGATATCGATTGTCGTATGGGGGTAGACTCCAATGAGACTCCTGCACAAAAAGGTTTTGGGGACTTTAGTTGTGTTGTTTTTAGTGGCTTTAGTAACTTTCTCAGCCGGCTGCACAACAACGTCTAAGAGCTCCAGCACAACTTCTTCCACCACATCATCAGCTCCCGCAGTCAAAAAACCTGGAGAAGGCATGACAGTTTACTGGATTGGAGGAGCTGCCGGGGATCCCTTTGATGCGAGATTGTATAAAGGAGCCAAAGATGCTGCCGCCCTGTTAGGAGTTAAATTGATTTATGTCCATACAAAGTGGGACCCAGACAAAATGGTTCAGGAATTTAAAAAGGCAATATCAATGGCACATCCAGGAGATGGTATTGTCGTCATGGGGCACCCGGGATATGATGCTCTTGCTCCGCTCTTTGAGGAAGCCGCAAAAAAAGGAATCTTTGTAACACTGGCAAATGTTGACATACCAAAACTCAGGGAAAAGTACTGGTTTACGGGTTATGTCGGGCAGAACGTATATCAGGCAGGTTATAATTTAGCATCTGCGGCCCTTGAAAAGTACAAGGATCGTCTTAAGCCTGGAGCAAGGGTAGCTATATTCTCAGGGAGCTGGGAGCAGCCAGCTAGGGCTCTCAGGGCAAGAGGAATGGAAGATGCGTTTAAGAAAGCGGGCCTGATAGTTGACGAAGTTTCTCATCCCCCCGAGGTCTATGGCAATCCTTCCGAGGGCATACAATACGTTACAGGCTATCTGGCCAAGCATCCAGACGTTGCATTAATAGCATTTGATGGTGGTGGCACCACAGCCACAGCAGAAAACTATATGAAAGCTGCAGGCAAGAAGCCAGGAGATATTATTGTCATTGGATTCGACTTAACTCCCGGCTCAGTCAAGGGTATAGAAGATGGATATGTGCAGATGGTCATTGACCAACAACCGTACCTTCAAGGATTTATGACAGTTTTGAATCTAGTCCTGAGCAAAGATTACAAATTTGCTGGTTTATACATTGATACAGGGGGATCAATAGTAGATAAGAGCAACGTTGGAACAATAGCCAAACTCGTCCAAGAGGGTTATCGTTGATTATCCTCTGCTTCATTTTCATTTATTTTAGTATATTGGCTTGACTGTTATGAGAAATTTAGTGCTGCATATAAGAAGGAGGGATTATGATGAAGGCAGATTCAAAGCATGACTATGTGATTTATGCTAAGAACATTACAAAAAGATTCGGGAACATAATAGCACTCAATAATGTAACTTTTAAAGTTAGAAAAAACGAGATAGTTGGGGTTGTTGGGGATAATGGTGCAGGAAAATCTACCTTAATGAAAATACTCTTTGGGATACACAAGCCAGATTCAGGTGAGCTGTATATTAAAGGCAAACTGTATAATAATCTCACTCCCAAAAAAGCCTATGAACTGGGAATCGTGTTGATACATCAGGAGAGAACCCTATGCTCTCATCATTCTGTATGGCGAAATATATTCATGGCAAGAGAAATCACAAACCGTTGGGGATTTCTTAAAATAAATGAAATGAGGAATCGCTCAGAGAATGCACTGAAAGAGCTGGGTCTTACATCGAGAATATCTTCTGTAGACACTCCGGTAAATTATCTCTCCGGCGGTTATCAGCAGGGAGTTCAAATTTCGAGAGCATTAGTGTTTGATGCCGACGTTGTCATACTGGATGAACCCACTAACGCCCTTTCCCTTAAAGAGGTTCAGAAAGTCTTGGAATATATCCGACAGCTAAAAGAAAGAGGCAAATCTGGAATTATGATAAGTCATAATGTATATCATGTTTATCCAGTTGTGGATAGATTTGTTATCCTCAATAAGGGGAGTATAGTTGGAGAGTTCCAGAAAAAGGACCTTGATATTGAGGATCTGTCTCACATAATGCTATCTATAGCAGAAACCGGAAGGATACCTCCCGAGTATTCCAATCTGAATCTGGCTGAAAACTCCGAGGCATAGAGAGGTGGTGAGGTATGAAGAACATCAAAAAGGTTATTGAGGCTCATAAACTCCAATTCGCCATACTTGGGATATTCTTGACGCTGTGGTTGATATTCTATATAATCAATCCATATGCCTTTTCAAATCCCTACACCTATACTGCTCTGTTATCCGTAACTCCATTTACAATACTTCCTGCTCTTGGTTTGACATATATAATAATAGCCACCGAAGTGGACCTATCCTTCTCTGCGATAATGGCGGTTGGAGCAGTAACCTTTGCATACGTGTGGCAGAACACCGGTTCATGCCTGCTGGGCCTTGTTGCCCTCTTGATTGCCGGGCTCATTGCAGGTGCATTCAATGGAATACTTGTGGCAAGGCTCAAAGTGCCATCATTAATAGGGACAATTGGAACAATGTTTTTCTGGAGAGGAATTGTCTTAGTAGTCACC
>JALSON010000323.1 GCA_026986455.1 Thermococcaceae archaeon
ATCCAGAGCGCTACCTCTAAAAGTCCTATGACCCTTGAGGGGCCGGAGTACATCCGTGAGGCCATGCTCACTGCCCGGTGGTCATCCCCTTCAAAGAGGGCGCGCCGGATTTCGGGGGAACCTGCATGAATCAGCATGGAGGCGAGTTTTGCTTTCTTATCAAGAAGTATCGCCTTCTGGCCCACGTGGAGCTTCTCAAATATATCGTGTGCCCTCCTGTAGAAGGGTAGTGCTTCCTTTGAATTCAGACTGTCGCCCGCTTTTTCAAGAAGCTCTGCGATTTCGATGAGGTAGTCCACCTTCAGGGTGTATTCTGCCTCTGCCCTGACTATGCCGTCAAATGCGATTTCAAATACATCGAGGGCGCTGGTTACGAAGCCGGCTATGGCGAGGTGGTGCGCGAGGTTTGCCAGTGCCCTGCTCCTCAGGATCGAGTTCTCTATTTCACCCGCTATATCAATGCTCTCCTCAAAGAGCTCAAGGGCTTCTGCCTCTCTTCCAACTCTCCCGTATGTCGAGGCTATAAGGCTATATGCAGCAACGGCATCCTCCTGGTTCTTTATCCTGCCTGCCAGATACCTTGCATCTTCGAGCAGGGTCTCTATCCACTCCTCATCGCCGTTTTC
The DNA here is from genome assembly GCA_026986455.1 of Thermococcaceae archaeon. GTDB lineage: Archaea > Methanobacteriota_B > Thermococci > Thermococcales > Thermococcaceae > Thermococcus. Next base: position 627 of record JALSON010000323.1, read on the forward strand.
ATGGTGGAGCGCGAGGGCTATTGATGTCAGGGCGCGCACTTTATCAAGGGTATCCTTTAACCCATGCACCTTTTCGAGGGCATCTTCATAAAGACCCTCTGCCACAAGAACTTCGATTTCCCTAAGCTCCGTCATGCTATTTATAAAATTCGTACAAATCCTTATAAATATTCTCGGCATTCCTAAAACCGGTGCATCCTGATGCTCACGCTCGCACTGTACAACTCCTATGACCCCAAAAAGCTTCACGAGGCACACCTGAGGGCGATTGCGAGGGCCGCTCCCGTGTGCAGGGCATTCAACTTCCATCTCGCCCTGATAGGTTTTCCCCTTAAAGGGGGTCCCCGGGATGTTGCGGCGGAGATAGCGGGAAGCACCACAATCGGTGAGGGTGGTAGATACCTGCTGGAGCTTGCGGAGGGCGGCAGATTTCATCTTCTGGATTTTCCGAGGAGGGGATATCCTGCCCAGTTCGGACATGTGGTCGCCACGACGAGGAAACCCCTTGAGGAAAAGGAGATAAGCTCTGCGGAGGTTGTACGGAGGGCCCTCAGAGGAGAGAGCTTTTTCCTCGTGGTGGGGCTCGGGAGGCACGGTCTTCCAAAGGAAACATTTAAGTTGGCGGAGTATCATCTGGATATAACCGATGGGAAAAGGATCAGCCTTGAGACATGCACCGCCATCGGGGTGATCCCGGCAAAAATCAGCACATTGATGGAGGCGTTAAAATGGAGCTCAAGCTTGAAGGCTGGAAAGGAGATGTGGCGTGGATTCTGATAACAATAGTGGTTGTTCTGGCACTTAATACAGGGCTCAAACTGGCCCTTCACACCGACTCCCCTCTGGTCATAGTCGTGAGCGGCTCAATGGAGCCCGTCTTCTACAGGGGAGACGTCGTCCTTCTTGAGGGAGTTTCCCCGCAGAATATTAAGGTGGGGGATGTTGTCGTGTATAAGCGGCCCTACACAAAATATCCAATCATACACCGTGTCAGGGCCATAGAGAAGATTGAGATAAACGGCCAGCAGAGGCTGTGCTTTGTCATACAGGGGGACAACAATCCTGTTCCGG
>JALSON010000324.1 GCA_026986455.1 Thermococcaceae archaeon
GGAGCGGTGGGCGGCTGCAAAGGCATCATTTACAACGTAATCGATCAGAGGGGCGAGTTTTTTCACAAAAAAGGTTTTTTCGCACTCCTCCATGGGCCTGTATCTGACCTCCTCCGCGGCAAAGCGGAGATTCTCCAGGATGATGGCCTCCCCGGGCCGGAGAGAGGTTATCCTCTCGCGGGCATATCTGCCGAAGATATCCTCGACGTATTCGATATCGGTTCCGAGGAGCCGGCTCAGGATTTCGGCGTGCTGCTCCGTTGTTATGTAGTCCTCATTGTACGGCTTGCTCTGATGGGTTCCTATGACAACCTTTGCCCCGTGTTCGAGGAGGTATAAAATGGTCGGAAGAACCGCCCTGAAACGGGCATCGCTGATAATTTTCCCCCTGTTTACGGGTGAGTTCAGGTCTGCCCTCAGAAAAACCGTTTTGCCCTGATAATCAAAATCGGTGAGCCTGAACATTACACCACCGGTTGACTGTAAAAGGGGCACGTTAAAAGGTTATTCTATACACTCCTGGTGATATTCATGTTTCGGATCAGGTCTTAGAAAGAAAAGGAGAAATCATGCCATCAGCATGTTCTCTATCATCTTTATTGCCTCGGCTATCTTGGCCTCCGGCCTCTCGTCGCCCTTGGGTATCTCAAGGTTTATGACGAGCCTTTCCTCCCTTCCCTCCTCCTCAAGGTCATAGACCTCAAGCTCCTCTACATCGACATCCTCAAAGAGCGCCTCGACCTCGGGGCCCACTATCTTTCTGTCGTTTCCATAGACCTCAACCCTTACTATGTCATCCTTTGTTGAAGTCATGACGACCAGTTCATAATCTCCCATCTTCTTCACGAATCTAATAAGGTTTCCATAGCCGAGGACCTCCTCCCTAAAGCCGAGCTGTTTCATTGTAGCCCTTATCGCTTCGGTTTTTGTCTTTATCCTCCGGAGGATTTTGTCCCTCAGCATGTAACCTTCCCTGAGGGCGTTCTTTATGCCCTCACCCGCATCATCAACGCTGCCTTCCCATACACCTATTACCTTTAATCCTGATGAGGTGGACCTGAGTTCAATCTTTAATGAATCTGTATCAAAGTCTCTCAAATCATCTATTTTAAGCTCGCTCAGACTGAGGATATCAAACTCTATTCTCACAGTGTTCCCGAAGGCCTTACCTTTAAACTTCACGGGCATCACCCAATTGGAGAAAGAATGCACGGTTTAAAAATTCTTCCCTTCAGGAGTTGCCGAAAATTCAAGAACAAAAAGAAAAGGGAGATCACCTTCTCCTTCTCAGAAGGAGCGGAACCAGTGCAAGTCCCACAAGGGCTGCGGGGCCGCACGTGCTTCCACCGCCGGTTGAGGAGGTCTGGGTCGGGGAAGAACTGCTTGATGCTGTGGATGTTGTGGAGGCAGATGCTGTCGTTGATGTTGCTGTCGGACTTGAGCTCGTGGAGGTTGGTGTTGACGTGGAGGAGGATGTTGTTGTGGTTGTGCTTGCGGGCTTCCCCATGACCTTCTCATCAACAGCTTTGTTGCCGTAAAAGTCCGTCACGACGACCCTTATCGTGTAGTGGTCTGCATTAACACCGGGTATCTGGGCAACGTAAAAGGTGCTCGCAGGGTTCCCCTTCGTGGGCTCTCCCGGATACCTAACGGTTTTTCCATTTGCTTCTATCTCCACGTACATGCTCCTTATTC
>JALSON010000325.1 GCA_026986455.1 Thermococcaceae archaeon
CCTCAAAGAGAGGGGGCACACAGCGGTTTCCGGCTTCAATTATAACAGGTAGAATCTCCTTCTCTATCACGCTCAGGTCTTTAATGCAGTCCTTCACCCTGATGTCCTTTCTCGGAGGGTTAGGACATATCCTGGCATAGCTCAGGAAGGAGGTCAGAAGCACGGTAATGGCATAGTTCCTCAGACCGGACGGGACTCCCCTCATGGCGGCTTTTATACAGGGAGGGAAGAGATCAAAGCGCAGGGGCTGTGCCTTTGCACTCCCAAATCTTTCAAGCCTCTCCTTGAAGTAGTCTCTGGCAAACTCCCCCAGCCTCTCATACAGCTGGAGGTAGTACTGGGGCAGCTCATCCCGGATTTCATACAGGATGCCCACAGCCCTCTCGATGTTCTTCTCAAACGATTTTTTCCATAGCCTCAGCATCTGCCCCTCCGTGAGGTAGCCGTAGCCGTTTTTTATGTATATGTCCTTCAGACTGCCCTCCCACAGGCGGAGGATATCCCCGATGTGCATCCTGTACTTCAGCCGGAGCTTTTCCCTTTCTTCGGGGGATATTTCGCTGTGAAGCCTTTTTTCCACGATGACCCTGTCCCTCTCAGGAATTTCCTCATCATTGACCTTCATAAGGGGGAGACCAAGTTCATCGCTACCGGCACCGTATTTTGATATCCTTTCGGAGTATATCCTTGCGTTGGCCTCCCTGACAACCTCCATCTCAAGGCCGTAGGGGGAGAAGGCAAGCGCACCGAGGAGGGCGTAAAAGCCCATGAGATCCTCCAGATCACCCAGCCCCAGAAACTCAGAAGGCAACTCCCCATTTTTGAGCCAGGTAACCCTTTCCATGACCTCATCTATCCCAACATAACCCGGAATTCTCATCAGCAGCTCATTTATGCCCCCTATCTCCTTAACAAGCTCCTTTGCCGCCGGTCCAAATGGGTCTAACATAGCTTCACCTTATCAGATATCCACCAATGGAAATAAAACTCTTGTGATTTTCAGGTGCAGGATTTTTGGATATGTTGTTATCCATCCAAAAGACTTATATCGTAGGAAAACCAAAACAGTATAGGTAACCGGAGAGTTAAACTCAAACGTGTCAAGATACTCAGGTGATTTCCATGGATGGTGAATATAAGGTTGAGAGGGTTAAAAGTGGCATTCCTGGCTTGGATGAGCTTGTTGACGGTGGCTTTCCCAAGAACACCACGATCCTTGTAACAGGTTCCACCGGTACAGGTAAGACAACATTTGGTGCCCAGTTTATCTACAAGGGTGCCGCTGAATACGGGGAACCCGGTGTATTTGTCACCCTTGAAGAAAGGGCCCAGGATCTCAGACGGGAAACCAAAACATTTGGTTGGGATTTCAAGAAATATGAAGAAGAGGGTTTAATTGCTATAATCGACGGGGTGAGCTCAACCGTTGGTTTGCCCTCCGAGGAGAAGTTCGTTCTTGAGGACAGGCTGAATGTGGAGAACTTTTTGAGATACATCTACCGTGTTGTCAAGGCCATAAATGCCAAAAGGCTCGTTATAGACTCTGTTCCGTCCATAGCCTTCAGGCTCAAAGAGGAGACCCAGATCAGGGAGGTTCTTCTCAAACTGAACACGATACTCCTCGAAATGGGCGTGACCTCGATTCTGACGACTGAAGCCCCAGACCCGAAAGCAGGGAAGATAAGCAGATATG
>JALSON010000326.1 GCA_026986455.1 Thermococcaceae archaeon
AAGAAAGCTCGCAGAATCAGGAAAGTCGGTGCTGGCCGTTGAGCATGACCTGGCCGTCCTTGACTACCTGAGCGACATCATCCACGTAGTCTACGGAAAGCCCGGAACCTACGGTATATTCTCAAAGCCGAAGGGCGTTAGAAACGGCATAAACGAATTCCTCAGGGGTTATCTGAGGGATGAAAACGTGCGCTTCAGGCCGTATGAAATCCGCTTTACAAAGAGCGGCGAGAGGAAGAGCCAGGGGAGCGAGATACTCGTGGAATATCCGCGTCTTGTCAAGGACTACGGTGGCTTCAGACTTGAGGCCGAGCCGGGAATGCTCTACATGGGGGAGGTTGTGAGCATAGTGGGCCCCAACGGCATCGGTAAGACCACCTTCGTGAAGATGCTCGCCGGTGTTGAGGAGCCCACGGAGGGGAAGGTCGACTGGGAACTCAAGGTCTCCTACAAGCCCCAGTATATCAGGGCGGACTACGAGGGCACGGTGCATGAACTCCTCAGCAAAATAGACCCCTCAAAGCTTCTCAGCAACTTCTACAAAACCGAGCTTCTGAATCCACTCGGCATACCCGACCTCTATGACAAGCAGGTTAGCGAGCTGAGCGGAGGCGAACTCCAGAGGGTTGCGATAACAGCATGCCTGCTCAGGGACGCAGACCTCTATCTCCTCGACGAGCCCTCAGCGTATCTCGACGTCGAACAGCGCCTGGCCGCTTCAAGGGCAATAAGGCACCTCATGGAGAAGGGGGAGAAGACGGCTCTTGTGGTGGAGCACGACGTTCTGATGATAGACTACATCAGCGACAGGATAATGGTTTTCGAAGGAACTCCCGGAACCTACGGTAAGGCCCTTCCGCCGATGGGGATGCGTGAGGGGATGAACAGGTTCCTTGAGGGGGTCGGCATAACATTCCGCAGAGACCCTGACTCAGGGAGGCCGAGGGCAAACAAGGAGGGCAGCGTGAAGGACAGAGAGCAGAAGGAGAGCGGCGAATACTACTACGTGACCCCGTGAGCCGTTCTTTTTAATTTCTGACCCGGTAAATCTTTGATTAAACCTACATAAACGATAACAAACGTTCTTTAACACTTATGGATGAAAAAAAGCAGCTGACAGGTTTAATTTAAACAAACAGTAACGTTAATGTACGATTGCATGAAAAAAGCTTAAATATGACATATTTCATAAAAATACACGAGGTGATGGGATATGATGGGGAGAAAAGCTCTGGCACTGGCCTTTAGTTTTCTGATACTGGCGGTGCCGCTGACGTTCAGGGGGGTATCAGCTGCAACTCCCAGCATTGTCATACTGGTCAGCGACAACGAGGCGGACTGCACGCTGGCCCAGTACATAGCAAACCTGACAGGAGTTCCAGTGGTGACAACACCGTGGGGAGTCTACGATCCCAACATAACAACGAAGATAGTTAGCTACGCCCCCGATGAGGTGGTAATAATAGGCGGGCCCGCCGCAGTTCCGGATGAGTACGTGGAAGACCTTCAGAACCTCAGCATAACCGTTGAGAGATGGTGGGGAAAGAACAGGTATGAAACTGATCTCGCTGTAATCAAAAACGCAACCTCCAAGTTCCAGCTCCAGTTCCAGGGCAGGATAATAATCGCCGCTGGTAACGACACGATGGCAATAGAGAAAGCCCTTCAGGTGGCAATTAAGGAGAGGGCGATGATAGTCTTTGTGAACAGGACGTCGAACATAAGCACTGTCATGATGAAGCTGAAGGTTAAAACCCCCAGAATGATGCTGATCGGAACTCCCTTTGCAAACAGAACCATTGAGAAAATAAGGAAGCAGATAAAGGAACACTTCGGGGAGTTCAACTGCTCCGAGATGAGGGTGAACATAACCGCCGAGAGCGTGCTGAAGGTCATAAACTCAACGGAGGCAAGAATCAACACAGCTGAAAGCCTCCTGAAGAACGTCACATCCCCAGCGGCCGAGAGAATGCTTGAACTTGCCAAGAAGCAACTCACCCTGGCCAAAGAGGCATATAAAGAGGGCAAATATGGAGAGGCCTACGGCCTTGCAATTGCAGCAGGCATGAAGGCAAACTTTGTTGTTAAGTTTGCCGACAGGGACTTCAGGGAGGAGCTTCACCTCCACATGGGACTGGTGCTTAGAAGGGAGCTCTTCAGGCTCGGAATACAGATCGGCTTTATGAAAAATGCCGGCATAGATGTGCAGGATGCCCAGAAGCTCCTTGAGGAAATAAAGGCCGCCATTAAGAACGGCGATTATGACACCGCACATGAGCTTCTGGCCCAGCTCAAGGAACTGCTGAGGGAGAAATACAGAACCGGCAGGGGCATAATCAAGGAGAAGCACCACCCTGTGAAGAAACACAGGCCATGATAATTCGGCCTCTTTTGTTTATTTTCCTGTTCTATTTTATTTTTATTCATGGATGAAAGCAGGCCTTCGAAAGTTTTTTATCCCCCTTCTTCAGAGTGTGTAATGTGTATATGCCTTATGTTAGCATTTTAATATGTGATACGTGGTTGAAATGGTAAAGAGCATCCAAGAGATAACCACAATCGCAGAGGCTCTGAGCTCTCCGATCAGGGTCAGAATACTGAAGATGCTCTGTGAGAAGGAGTGGTACGTTTATGAACTCGCCAAGACCCTCAACATATCAAGGCAGCTGCTCTATCTTCACCTGAAAAAACTTGAAAAGGCGGGGCTGGTGGAGAGCGAGCTCCGTCTGGAACCCAATGACCCCAGAGCGAAAAAATATTATAAAGCAAAGCAGTTTAGACTTATGGTTGATAATGAAGTTATAAAAAATCTGGAGGAGTGATTATGATGCAGTACGGTGGAACACCAAGCGGATGGATTTCCATAACCCTCGGGCTGATTCTCATTGTGATAGTCGTGTTTGCGTTCTACCAGATGAACAGGACACTGAATGAGCTTAAACTTGAGCTTGCAAACCTGAGGAACTCCCTCGAAGAGACAAAGAGATACACAGAGGACGTCAAGAGGAAGCTTGAAGAGGTCTGAAGGCTGATAGCATGCTGCCGGGCAAAGTTCCTCCCGAAAAACTGAAGGAGATAGTCTTCAATAACCTCGGCGCTGAGGGTGAGAGGATTATAATCCGCTCGGGCCTTGGTGTGGATGCTGCCGCCATAGATTTTGGCGACACCGTACTGGTGGCATCAACGGATCCCATAACCGGAGCAGGAAGAAACATAGGCTTCTACGCGGTTCACGTCAATGCCAACGATGTGGCGACCTTCGGGGCGAGGCCGAAGTGGTTCCTCGCTACCGTCCTTCTGCCGGAGGATGCGGATGAAAGGCTTCTGGAGGAGATTATGGAAGGGATTCACCACAACTGCAGGGAACTTGGGGTTGCGGTTATCGGCGGCCATACTGAGGTAACACCCGGGCTGAAAAGGCCGATAGTCGTCGGCACAATGCTCGGCGAGGTCAGGAGGGAAAGGCTCGTCACCTCAAACGGGGCCCGGCCCGGGGATGCGATAATCCTGACCAAGGGTGCGGGAATTGAGGGGACGGCAATAATAGCGGGCGAGAAGGAGTGCGAGCTTAGAGAAGCGTTTGGTGAGGATTTCGTTGAGAGTGCGAAAGCTTTTCTGACCAGAATAAGCGTCGTGAAGGATGCACTCATTGCAGGTGAAATCGGCGTTCATGCCATGCACGACCCGACGGAAGGGGGAATAGCCAACGGTCTGCATGAGATGGCGGAGGCAGCGGGTCTCGGGTTTAGGGTTTATTATGATAAAATCCCCATAGCCGAGGAAACCAGAAAAATCTGCGAGTTCTATGACCTCAACCCCCTTGCCCTGATCAGCTCCGGAGCTTTGATGATAGCGGCGGCACAGGAAAAGGCCGCCCGGATTGTGGAGGCACTAAGGGAGAATGGCATAAACGCAGCAGTTATCGGAGAGTTCCTTAACAGCAGGGACAGACGCCTCATCATCCGGGATGGGGAGGAGAGAGCTCTGGAACAGCCCCCAACGGACGAGCTCTGGAAGGTTGTTTAGAGCTCCACCGCTATGTTCATGCCCTCTTCTTCCTCAATCGTCTTCAGGAGGGCTAGTATCTGTGAGGGCTCCAGACGGATTCTTCTCAGGTGCTCATAGACGCGTTTAATCTCCTCCTTCTCGGCACCTTCCTTCCTGCTGTAAAGGTACATGAGGACGGCAAACAGAACCCCTCTGAGACTCTGCTCGCCCAGAGGAAGAGCCTTCCAGCCGTTTTCATTTACGTAGGCTGTCCTTGGGGTTTCCACTCCGGTCAGTTTATCCACTGGGATGAGGCTGCTCCGTCCGGCGCGTAGGTATGCAATCAGCACATCTTCACCGAACCCCTCATTTCTTAGACCATTGAAGCTCAGTTCAAAGGCTTTTAAGAGAGCGGAAAGCTTTTCAATTTTGCTGATCCTATCCTTTGAGAGCAGCGAGAGCTTGAGTGTGCTTCTCTCAAGGGGCTCATTCTCCAGGTTAACCTTAAGGAGGATTCTATCGGAAATGCGTGATCCCTCTTCAAACGCCTTCAGCACTATCCACACGGCCCCATTCGTCAGTATACCGTATCTGACTCCCGTATTGAAGCAGTACCTGCCGAGCTGTCTCAGGGGCTTCCCGTTTTTGATGATATTTACACCGAGGTTCTTGACCTCCACGTATGCAAAGACATTCCCGTCAAGAATCAGAGCGTAGTCGGCCCTTCCGTCCTCGGTCTTCTCCTCGGGACGCACCTCAAAGGGGTTGTCCCATTCCCAGCCGAGGGTTCTGAATACATGTCCTATCAGATGCTGCTTTACAGCCTCCTCGTTTCTTAAATAGAGCTCCCTGTGGGTATTGATTTTGAGCACTACCTCACTCACAGTATCCCTGAGCTCATCCATCCCGGGCACCATATCCTTTTACCCGGCAGCGTTTAAATACTTAGCCCCACAGGGATGACGTATTTCCTGCTGCCCTCCTCAAACCCTCTGAATGATCCGAGCTTCAGCCGTTTAATTGCCCTATCAGTATCAACAACCCTCATTGCTGCCAGATGGGTGATTCCAGTCCCTCTCAGGAAGTCGGGCAGAAGCTGGGCGGTTGGTCCCGTCAGAACAACGAGTTTTGCCCGTCTGGAGCGGTCGAGTATCATCTCAAGGGTTCCGTTCAGGATTGCAGAACCGCTGATTATCACCGCATCCATCTCGGGCAGCAGGTGGTATTCGAGGGAATCGCTCAGCGTCTCCCTGTCCCAGAGCTTCGGATTCCTCTCAAACACATACGTGTGAAAGCGCTCTCTGAGTGCCCGGACGAGAGGAGGCATGTTGCCTATGACCGCAACCTTCTCAAATTCCCCATCAAGGAGCTCCGTAACATCTGTGTCCCCGGCATCCCCAAGATCAATGTAATACTGTGAGACCGCATTTATTGCGGCCACTGCAAGGGTTCTCTCAATAATGTTCAGGCTGTCTGCTTTCTCTATAAAGCCCTCAACCGAGAGCTCATCAAACGACGTCCTGTACCTCTGAATCTCCTCCGGGAGCGTCATGGCGACACCCATGGCCCTAATCCCCTCCCTCTCAACCAGAACGTACGTGTAGGGGAGGGCAAAGGAAAAATCCAGAAGCTTAAATTCTTCCTCAATAATCCCCAGGGCTTTTTTCTTTATCTTTCCGAGCAGCATAGTTCCCCATCTCCTTACTCCCCTAAAAACTTTTGGTGAAGCTTTAAGCTTTTATATTCCCTGCCCCTATTCTCTATGGTGGTTTCATGTGCAGAATACTCTTTGCCGCCGGAAACGGCCATGAGATAAGGGAACTCCTCGACGCTTTTGTGCGCTCCTCGGAGAACGACCCCTATAAAGCCAGGAGGAATCGGGGCAGTCAGCATAAAGACGGATGGGGCTATGTTCTCCTGAAAAGGGACACCGTCGAACACTACAGGAGCATGACCCCTGTTTTTCAGGATGAGGCAGTCCAGAGGCTCAGGAACAGGCTCTCCGGCTTCACCGTCCTGATTGCACACTCCAGAGCCGCCAGTCAGGGGAGCAGGAATCTGTTCAATGTGCAGCCCTTCGGATTTTCAAGCAGGAGGGGATTCAGCTTCTGGTTCCTCCATAACGGAGACCTGAAAAAGGATATGATAATCAGAATGGCTGAACTGGGGGCGGAGAAGCTTGAGAATGCCTCTGACAGCTTCACAGCCGCTGTTTATCTGTGCAGGTTTCTTGAGGGAAGCACGAAGGAAAACCTTCTGGCCAGGTTTAAGGAGCTCAAAAAAACCACAAACACCGCCCTTAACACGGTAACCCTGATGATAGACCCCCTGAATAATGTCAGGGCATTCATAACATCATACATGACAGGGAGGATTGAGGATGCTCCTCAAAAGCGTGACTACTATCGCCTTTTACTCCTGAGTAAGAAAAACCTGTTTGCGGTGGCATCATCAACATTTGAGCTCTACCATGAGGGGCCGTTTCAGGACGTGGAAAATGGGGATGCATTCCATGTTGAGATTTCATTTGAAAATGAGGGTTTTGCTGTCGAAAGGCTGAGGATATAGGAGGGTGGAATATGGAGACGAAGGCACCTATAAAGGTGTATATGACCCGGAAGCTGATAGGGGTGGGTCCGGAGGATAGCATTAAAAAGGCCTGTGAGGTCATGGTTGAATTCGATATCGGTTCCCTGGTTGTCGTTGAAAGGGGAAGGGTCGTGGGCTTCTTCACCAAAAGCGACATCATCAGGAGGGTCGTCATCCCGGGTCTGCCGAACACAACCCCCGTGAGGGAGATAATGACCAGCGATCTGATAACCGCGGATGTGAATACTCCGGTAAAAGACGTCCTCGACATAATGGCGAAGAAAGGAATAAAGCACATCCTTATAGAGGAAAACGGGGAGATTGTGGGCATCTTCAGCCTCAGAGACCTCCTTGACGCCAGCAGGAGGAAGCTCGAAACCGCCATAGCGGTGGAGTGATGGGCATGATAAGGATAGCACACATAAGCGACACCCATATAACCCCCGATGCAGCCTTCAAGGCCTATGCATTTGATTTAATCGTGAACGAAATCAACAGGAGCGATTTTGACCTCGTTATCCACACCGGCGATGTCACCAACCAGGGGCTCAGAGAGGAGTATGAGCATGCCAGCTATCTCCTGAAAAAGATTCAGAAGCCCCTTATAGTTATTCCGGGCAATCATGATGCCAGAAATGTTGGATACAGGCTGTTTGAAAAATTTATAGGCCCTCTTAACGGGGTCTATGAAAATGGAGACCTTGTTATAATCTGGCTTGACTCGACAATCCCGGATTTAAGCGACGGCAGGGTTGGGGGATACAAATTCAAATGGCTCAAGGCAAAGCTTGAGGAATACTCCCACAAAAGGCTCAAGATAGTTGCCGTTCACCATCACCTCCTCCCGCTGCCCGATACCGGCAGGGAAAGAAACGTCCTCTTCAATGCGGGTGATGTTCTCGACCTGCTCCTGAGGCATGAGGTCAACCTCTACACCTGCGGCCACAAGCATGTGCCGAATGTCTACAAAGCCGAGGATCTGATTATAGACAATGCAGGCTGCACATCATGCCGGAAAACACGCCG
>JALSON010000327.1 GCA_026986455.1 Thermococcaceae archaeon
GGGATTTAAGAAGGCGGGAGCTGAAAGCTTTAATCGGGTGGGAGACATGACCAGGGAACTTAAAATCCTGAGCGATGAGCTGAGGAGCATCTTCGGAGAGGTGGCCGAAGAACTCAGGAGTAAAAAGGTGACTGACAGGAACCTGGATGGGCTGGTTTTGGAGGCTCTAAGGGATAAACCTGTGGATGATATTTACCGGCCTGCGAGCCCGTGAGCCGGGCGGGGTAAGGAAAGATGAGTAAGATTGCCTTTGTTGAAACTCCGAGGGAGATAGCTGAGCTCATGGTGGAGCTCGCTTCAGCTCCGAAGGACGGGCTTGTTCTCGATACCGGCTGCGGCAGGGGCGTTTTTCTCAGGGCCCTCACGAAGAAGGGATACAGAAACTGCATCGGAATTGAGCTCGATGAACAGCTGAGCGAGGAGTCAAGGAAAGCCTGCCCCCTGTGTAAAATCATAAACGGGGACTACCTCGATTATAGGCCTCAGGTTAAATTTGACCTGATAATCGGAAACCCCCCCTATGCCCATTTCAACCAGCTGCCCGAAGAGATTGCCGAAAAAGTCCGCAGGCTCATAAAAACAAAGAAGGGCGACATATACTATGCATTCATCGTAAAATCGATTGATCTGCTTAAACCCGGGGGAGAGCTGATATACATCGTGCCCTATCACTTCTTCTACAACACCTATGCCCGGGTTGTGAGGGAGAAGATTCTGAAGAACGGGAGGCTTGAAATCATCATAGACCTCGATGAGGTGAGGCTCTTTAAAGGCGAAAATCCAGAAACCGTCATCTTCAGGTTCAGGAAGGGGAGATACAACCTCAGCAGGGAAAAAATCGAGCTCGTGGTTATAAGGAGGAATGCCACTGCGGCTGAGGTTAGGGAGGGTGTTCTGAGGGTTCTGAAGGAGAAGACCTCAACGGAGCTCTTTGACTACACGGTGATCGAGCACTACGACAATGCGGAGGAGGCATGGTCTACCCTTCCTCTCCCGGAGAACTTTGAGTTTCCTTCGGTGCCTCTCAATAAGCTGGCAAAAGTGGGCGTTGGCGTCGTTTCTGGCTTTGACAGGGCATTCATAGTTGGCAGGGAGGAGCTCCCGGGATTCACGGAGGAGGAGCTCGGGCTTGTTAAAAGGTTCATAAAATCCAAGAACTGCAGAAGGTTCATAACCGAGGGCTTTGAGTATTATATAGTCATCCCTGACGAGATAAGGGATGAGAAAACCCTCGCCGGAAAGTATCCCAACATATACAGGAAAATCGTGAAGTTTAAGGAGGAGATGGAGCGGCGGTATCTCCCGAAGAACAAGAAATGGTTCAACTGGCAGGCCCTCAGGAACTACGGGTTTTTGATGGAGAATCTGGATAAGAGGAGGATTTATGTTCCCACCCTTGACAGGAAGCCCTACAACAGGTTCAGCCTCGCTGAAGGGGGTTATCTTCCCTCCGGTGATGTCCTCTTTATCCAGCCGTTTGAGGAGAAAGACCTGTACTTCCTGTTAGGATACCTGAACAGCAGCTTCTTCAGGCGTTACTATCTGGCCAGGGGAGGAAGGAGGGGCGGCAGGGTTTCCTTCACCCAGAGGCTCCTTGAGAAGGTTGAGATACCTCTGTTCGATGAGGGAACCCGGCAGAAAATTTCTGAAAAAGCGGAGGAAATAGTGGAGAGGCTGAAAAAG
>JALSON010000328.1 GCA_026986455.1 Thermococcaceae archaeon
ACCAATCACAGCAACACCCCCATTACAGCTGCTATGAGCGCCACGGCACCGAAAAGCATGCAAAATCTGGAAAAATCAAGCTTTTCCGCGAGCCTGAGAATGACCTCCATCATGAGGAGGCTCACGGCAAACGATGACAGGACTGCAGTCAGCGAAAGGGGCACGGGCTGAGCAACGCTTTCCCCTTCAATGAAGAGGGCTCCGGTTATTGCAAATATCGCCATCAGAAAGCTCATCCTGACTGCCTTCCTCCTGTCCACACCGAGAAACAGCAGGGCCCCGATTGTCATTCCGGAGCGTGATATTCCGGGTATAAAGGAAGCTCCCTGAGCAACCCCTGCAATGATGGCATCTACTACTGTGACATCCTCCTTCCTGCTCCTGATACCCCGTTCCACCCTCTCAAGGGGAGCCCTCATCATCAGTCCGGTGGCTATGAGCGCAGCCCCTATGAGGCCGTTTATTATCTCTGGGGTTGATGAGTCTGAAAAGCCGCCGAATGCCCTGTATAACGGGAGCCCGACTACAGCTGTAAACAGTGTGGAGTAGAACAGGAAGCTTTCCTCCTCTCCCCAGCGGAGGGTTAAAAGATTCATGAGGATTTTTCCAAAGTCATAACGGAACCTGTAGAACAGCGCCAGCAGGGCTCCCATCTGAATCAGAATGGTGTAGGAGTGGGCTTCCTCGGGGGTTATGCCGAATGCATTCATCGCTGCAAACATCACCTGACCCGAACTGTTCACAGGAAGCCACTCCGTTATCCCCCTGAGAATGCCAATGATAGCTGCCTGCACATAATCCATGCCAATCACTGAAAGGTTTTAACCCTCTTTGAACATAAACTTTTCGAGGGATGTGCATGAGGATAAAGGTTACGGTTATTGTTGAAAACCACAGCGGATTCAAGAAGGGCCTCTACGGTGCCCATGGATTTTCAGCTCTCGTTGAGGGCAAAGTCAGGGTGCTTGTGGATACAGGTGTCGAGGGGAATGTTCTCCTGAGAAACATGAAGGAGCTGGGCATAGACCCCGATGACATCGACTATCTCTTCTTAACCCATGGACACTACGACCACACCGGAGGGCTGAAAGCCCTGCTTGAAGCAAGGAGCGGGAAATTGAAGGTCGTGGCACATCCGGGAGTATTTGCGAGGAGGGTCGCTTTAAAGCCCCATCTCAGGGATATAGGCATTCCCTTCAGGAGGGAGGAGCTCAGGGCGGAGTTCATCCTTTCAAAAGACCCTCTTCAGTTTGTGAGGGGAATCTGGAGCAGCGGGGAGATTGAAAGGGTTACATGGGACCGGGCTGTAGGTTATCTCCTCAAAGACGGGAAGCTAATCAGAGACCCGATTAAAGATGACATGGCTTTAATCATTGATGGTGTGGATGGCATTACTGTGATAACAGGCTGCGGCCACAGCGGGATACTGAACATCGCACGGCATTCCCGGAATCTTCTCAACAAACCCGTAAAATCTCTCATAGGGGGTTTTCACCTGGCAAATGCCAAGAAGGGCATCCTTGAGGAAGTGGTCCGGAATCTTGAGGCGGAGAAGCTCTATGCCGGGCACTGCACGGGTATGGATTCCTACGCATACCTTAAGGGGAAACTCGGTGGGAGGATGGAGCCCCTCTATGCCGGCAGGGTTATTGAAATTTAGGAATGCAGATCAGGGCTT
>JALSON010000329.1 GCA_026986455.1 Thermococcaceae archaeon
AAGATCCACGCAGAAGGCCATAAAAGAAGTCATCCCATACACTGTAAAGCTCATAAACAAGATGTGGCCAAAGGATCACAACATCAAGCACCTGCGGGCGATGGAGGAAGCATTCTCGCCAGATACTCGCGACCCTGTTCGAACGCTGGAGGCTGCAGGTATAGATATCACAAAGGAGCTCGAAGAACTAAGAAACTCAATTGCGGAAGTGATAGGGAAGAAACCGAAGGCCGCAAAGAAAACCAAGGGAAAGGCACCCAGAAGAAGGAATTCGAAATCTGGGAAGAGAGTGGAGGAAAACCAAGGGGAGACATCCATCACCCTCGAAGTCCAAAAACTACTCGGAATTCTGCAGGGGCTAAAGTTCGCGGGCTACTCTCAAGAAGCAGTTGAAAAGGCGGTTGAAGAGCTCGACGCCAGAATAGATGAACTGATTGATGAGGAAAACCTTGAGCTTCTCGGCCTGTACCTCAGCTCCCAGAGGCTTCTCAAAAGGGGTGAGTTCGAGAGAGCCGAGCGGTTCCTCAAGACTCTGCTGGGCCCTTAAGGCACTGTCTTGAAATTCTCAAAAGTTATAGGTCAGGTATTATACCGTGGCAATAACTTTCATTAGCAGGGAGCAGGAGCTTGAGTTCCTCGAAAGACTATGGGGGAAAGAAAGGCTTCCGCTCCATCCTACCAAAATCGGTCGCTGGTGGAGAAAAAAGGAGAGTGACCTCCTTGCACTCGACGAACGGAACAAGAAAGCACTGTTCGTTGAGGTCAAGTGGAGGGATCTCAGAGAAAGGGAAGCCAAGGGAATTCTGAAGGACTTGAGAAGAAAGGCCGGGCTTGTTGGTCTGGATGGATGGGGAAAAACTATGGGGTAGTGGCAAGGAGGATTGAGGGAAAAAGCAGTCTCAGGGGTGAGAGTTACCTCGCCTGGGACTTGGAGGATTTCAAAAGAATCATCCCCTTCAATAGCAAAGATTGAAGGTAAAAGGAGTCCAAAAGAACCCTCTAAAGCCTCAACTCCACCCAGTTCTCCTTTCTTCCCTTCAGGATTTTGACCAGTCCCTTCCTCTCAAGGCGCTTGAACATTCTCCAGGCGGTGGTCTTTGGAATGCCCAGGGCTTCCCTTACCTCGGCCTGACTGGCCTTCCCGCCCTTGTCGAATATGTAAAGCAGGGCCCTCTTCTCTTCGTCGTTAAGATCTAGTCCGTCGAGCCTCTCCATGAACTCCGGCCTGCTCAATCTTGGTCTCTGCGCATCCTTCCTGCGGCCTCTTCTGAGGTGGTAACCGGCAAAAATCCCTCCAATTATCAGGAGTCCTGCAATGGCAAAAAGCAGGTAGCCCTTGGAACCACCGGATTCCTGCACTTCCCCTCCCGGTGTCCCGGTGTATGAGAGGACGTAGGAGATGCTCTGGTTCCCGGGCGGCATCGTTATTCTGTTCTGGGCTATTGAAAGGGGAATGTCGCTGAGGTCGACCACCACGCTGCCGTTTGGAAGGACAACGGTGAAGCTGGAGTTTGTTGATACCTTCAGCGTCCATACGAGCCCCTCCTTTGACGTCAGGTCGGGGGTGTAGTAGGAAATCCTCACTATCTGGGCATCCCCCGGATATATCAGAGCGCTTCCGTTCTCAAGCTGGAAATTCAGGGGATTTCCCTTATCATCCTCGGCAAAAAAGTTCTCATAGTGCTCCCCCAGGAGGGGCAGTTCTATTTGAGCGGCATACTCCGAGGGGATAATCTCATAATCAACCTTCACATAACCGTCATCATAAACGGTCAGCTGAATGGATGAAACGGTAGCCTGGGCACCAACCATACCAAGGGAGGCCAGCATGAGCATCGCAATCATCAAAGAGGCTTTTCTCATTTAATCCCACCTCCAGGGTAAATAAAAAGGAAAGGGTCATGCATGGGCCAGGATAAACTCATCGACCCTGTGGATGAGGTCAAGGGCTATTGCAAAGTGCATCTTTGCCTGGGCGGGTTTGTGCTGCTTCATGAGCTGAATTCCGAGCTTGAGCTCCTGAACCGCCGTTCTAAGCTGCAGCTCTGCCCTCCTCGTATCAACACCCCTTCTCTTGAGCGTGTTAAGGGCCCTTGCATCTTTCTGGATTCTTCCGGCTGTCTCCCTGAGGAAGGTTTTCATATCCTTGAGCTTTGTCTGAAGCTCCCTCTCCTCGGCTTTCCTTCTGAGGGAGTCCATCGCCCTGTGAAAGTCCATTATCGTTTTTCTGTTCTCATTCATGACTTTCAGGGCGTCTCCCCATTTTCCTTCATCAGCAAGATTCTTAACCTCCTCATAGACGCTCTTAAAGGTATTCAATCTCCTCTGAAGCTCCGTAGTGTTGTATCCCCTTTCATTGGCGTTCTTGATAGCCTTCTGGGCGAGCTCCATACCCTTCTCCCCTCTAACAAGGAACTCCCTGACGATTTTATCGGCGTTCTTATATGCGAGCTCTCTCCTCACCCTCTTCAGCTCCGAATCGAGTTCCGCCTTCTTCTCCCTCGCAGCGGCGAGATCCTCCCTCGCTTTCTCAAAGTTTCTCGCTTTTAAATCCTCAAGGACGAGCTTGTATGCATCCTTTGTTTCATTGTACAGAACGGTCAGGTTGCTGACGTCTATTCCCTGCTTCTGGGCGATTCTGATGGTCTTTCCAACCATCTTGAAATATTCCATCATCCTCGCGGTTTCGGCTCTCATGTGCTCCTTTATGTTTTCAACCTTTTCCCTGCCCTCTTTGAGCTGTATCAGGGCTGCCTTGTAGAAATGCATGGCCGTCAGGCTGTCGAGTATTGAGCTGTAGTAATCGCCTGAGTTGTACTCGTCCACGGCCTTTGTCTTATATCCTTCTGCCTTTTGGTAATTCTCAAGTATGCTTGAGTTTTCAGGAAGTTTGTCCTTTATCGGCCATATCCTATTCTCCGCAAATTTACTGAGCCTCTGGAGCTGGGTGATAAGCTGTCCCGCTATTACCTCCTCCCTTGTTGAGTTGTCCAGCTGCAGCGTTGGGGCTGTTGTCACTGCTGTTGTGTTTTCCGCCGCCATGCTCAGGGGGATCAGGCTCCCCACCAGCAGCATGGCCATAACCAGGGCACTCCACCTCATGTGAATCACCATCTGTGATTATGAGCTAAACCTATATTAGGAACCCGGCGGAAAGAACGTTCCAGACCGTTCCAATAACCTCCACTGCGTTTGTTGTAGGCATTTGAACCCATAGCGGATGTGTCATCCATCCACCCGTCAAATAGAGCTTTCTGCATCCGCTTCTATGATGTATTGATGCCTTTTCATCCTTCCCGCAATGTTTTCTGTGCATCTCCTAATAAATTTGAGCCTCAAACGGAATCTCACCTCATACGGTTCCGGCACCCTAAATGACCATCTTAACAGCGATCAGGATTAAAATCCCCGCAAAGCCCAGCTTCAGCTTTTTCGGCTGTACCCGGTGGGCGAGCCTTGCCCCGGCGTAAGCCCCCACAATAAGTCCCGGTGCAAGCAGAAGGGCTGTTCTCAGGCTAACCTGACCGAGCGTGTAGTGCTCGTAGGCTGCAGCGAAGGCCGTAAAAAATATGGCAACGCTTGAAGTTCCAATAGCGTATTTCACGGGGACACCCACCATCGTGTGGAAGAGGGGCACGTTCAGGATTCCCCCGCTTATCCCCAGCAGCCCAGATATAAAGCCTGCAAACAAACCCACAACAGGGATGTTTCTGTAGTTTATGGACGAGACTTCGGGGCTGCACTCCTCCCCGGAGGTTTTGAGGAGCTCATACGCCAGATAAACCAGCAGTCCGGAGAAGATAGCCCTCAGCACGGTCTCGTTTATGAATATCGTTAAATACGCCCCCGATATTGCGGCGGGGACTGAAAAAAGCTCCTTGAGTGCGGCAACTCTCAGCAGAACTTTGCCCTCCCTCAAATGCGTGAATGCAGAGGCGAATGAGCTCATGACTATACATGCCAAGCTCGTCCCTATCGCGAGATGAATCGGCAGTCCCATAAACGTGAGGGCCGGGACTATGAGAAAGCCGCCGCCAACGCCAAACAGGCCGGCTATGAGGCCAATGCCAACTCCGAGCATGAAATCGATGAGGTAGCTCAGCATGAGAACTCTTTTATTATGAAGCATTAAAAATACTTTGGTGGTGATATGGGAAAGGACGCCTATGGATTCTGGCTGCTGGTGGTTCTTGCATTTGTCCTCACCCAGCCGGGCTCGATAGCCTTCGCCAACTGGGACGCTCCCTACGGTTTTTACAAGGACCTCTCGGTCTGGCTTTTCTCAGCATCTGGAGGCGTTTTATTGGTCATGGCCTATGGGATTTTTGAGTGGAGAAGAGGAAGACTGGGTAAAGCGGACGTTCTCCTCGCGCTAATGGTTTTTCTAATAACAGTGGCCGTTGGCTATCGGGCCAGGTTCGCCCTTGGAGGGGAGATGGGATATGGAAGCGGAAACGTTCTGGCCTTTTTGGTAGGCGGATTTATCGGACTTGTTCTCAGCTTGCTTCTTCTGCCGGTTTCCCTCCTTTACGCGCTCACCGGTGACCTCTACTACCCCTACGACCGCCCCTTGGTGGTTGCATGGGTGGTGATGATAATAATTGCCATAGCTCTGCTGGTTGCATACCTAAAAGCGAGAAAAGAGGAGGCTAAGGAATCGGGAAGCCGAGACCCTTCAGTATCATCCTCAGAGCCAGCAAAGCCATAACGACCGCGAAAGCCTTTTTCAGGGATGAGGCCCTCGTCCTCTTTGCTATCCTCGCACCGAGCTGGGCACCGATTATGAGGCCCGGAACGAGGAGAATCAGCCACTGTGTCTCCACGTTGCCCATGGTGTAGTGCTTGAGCGCCCCAGCGGTTGCGGTGAAGACTATCGCAAAGCTCGACGTTGCCACGGCGTAGTGAATCGGCAGGCCGAGGTATGTAAGGAATGGAACGTTTATTATCCCACCGCCAACGCCGAGGAGACCGCTTGCTATCCCCGCGAAGAAGCCGCCGACCGGAACCAGTTTGTAGTTGACCTCCACGTCCTCAAGCTTAACCTCACTCGGCTCTGCGGTTTTCTTCCGGTATATCCTGACGGCGACGATGACAAGGGCCGCGCCAAAGATGACCTTCAGCTGGGCGGCGCTTATAAAGGAAGTCAGCCACGCACCGATGTAGGCACCGATAACGGCCGTTGAAGCTAAGAGAAGGCCGGCCTTGTAGTGTATTCTCCTCTGCCTTGAGTACGCTATGGCAGAGCTCAGCGAGGTGAAAACAACTGCCGCACTCGACGTTCCGACGGCGTGGTGTATCTCGACGCCGAGGAAGTTGAGCGTAGGGACTATCAGGAATCCCCCTCCAAGGCCAAAGAGGGCTGCGAGGATGCCTATGAAGACTCCGACAGCAAAGTAGCCGAGGTATTTGAGCAAGGGATCACCTCCTCAGAACCTTTCGTATTGCTTCGCTTATGCTCCACACTTCAATCAGGCCTTTTTCGGCCACCTTCTCAAAATGCCGGTCATTGGTTATTAGAATCGCTCCCGTTTTCAGACAGGTGGCCGCATGCACCGCATCGGCGATCTGTGAAGGGGGAAAGTAAGGAAGGAGACGAAGCACCTCTTTTCTGGAGGGATTGACTATTTCCATTCTGAGCCTCAGGAACTCGTAGAACTCCAAGGCGTTGAGTCTCTCAGCGTATTTCCGATACTCTGCCAGTAGGACATCGTTTCCGATAACCCGGTATTTATCATCAGATAAAACATGGAATACAAGCTCTGTGGTGTCTGTCCGTCCCGTTTTCACCGCAGCTATGAAGACGTTGGTGTCCAAGAGAAATTTAGAGGCCATAGAGCTCTTTCGCAACCCTGTTCCCCTCTTTTTCTGTTTCTTCCTTGAGTTCGTCGAGGTTGATGCCCTTGGCGTTCTTTATCATTTCTTCAAGCATCTTCCTGACGTCGAAGCGTTTCATGACTATCGTATCCCCATCTATCTCAGTTATCAGGAACTCTTCTCCGGGCTTTATGCCCATCCTTTTTCTGATATCCTTCGGAATGACTACCCTGCCCTTGGTGTCCACTTTAGTTAGTCCCACTTTTCCCACCAATCCTACATATGCGCCAAGGATATTTAAACTTTACAGTTCAAACGCTATCGCCTCTATAAGCTTTATCAACGCCTCAAGGTCGGCCAGATGGAGCATCTCGACCTCGCTGTGGAGGTACCTTATCGGAACGCTCAAAGCGAGAACCTCGCTCCTGCCCTGGAAGACCGACGCGTCAGTTCCGCCGCCGGTGACGCCGATCTGGAGAGGGATACCGTTCCTTGAAGCGATTTCCGCCACCCTTCTGGCGAGCTTCCTCGTGTAAATCGCGGAGTTATCGACTGCCCTTATCATGGCACCTCCCCCGAGCCTTACGTCTCCGGTTATATCGCCGCAGCAGGCGAAGGAGTCTATAGCAAATGCATACTTTGGAGTGTAATGTTCGGCCAGGAACTTCGCCCCTTTGAGGCCTATCTCCTCCTGGACGGTGAAAGCGAAGATATAGCGCCCGTCGAGGTCATGGTCAACTAGGTCCTTTATGGCTTCAACGAGGGCAACGACGCCAAAACGGTCGTCCAGAGAGCGCGTAGAGATATAGCGGTTGTTGAGAACCGCGAAGTGCTTCTTGAAGACCGCGTAGTCAAGAACCTTAACGCCGAGGGCTTCCGCCTCCTCCCTGTTCTCTGCGCCGATGTCTATGACCAGCTTGCTCCAGGGAACCGTGTCAAACTTCCTTTCGAGGTTCAGGTGCACCGGAAGGGCACCTATAACGCCGTCGAGCTTCCCGTTTTCGGTAATGACGTCGAAGTGCCTGCCGTAGAGGAGCCTGTCGTCTATTCCACCGATTTTCCTGAAGGTAAGCTTTCCGTCCGGCCTTACGCCTGTTATGAGAAGCCCAATCTCGTCCATGTGGGCCATGAAGATGCCCTTGAGCTCACCCTCGCCGAGCTCGACGATGAGGTTTCCAATGGTGTCAACCGTGTAGTCGGCGTAGGGTTCAATCCACTCCGCTATCTTTTCCCTCACCTTCTCCTCGTAGCCGGAAATCCCGGGGATTTGCGTTATCTCCCTGAGTTCCTCAATCAGCATTTTCACCACCTCCAGGGCATCAGAGCATTCTAACCTCTTCCGGCGGGCGGACTTTGAGGACCTCACGGTTGACCAAATCTTTTGGAACCTCGCCGCGCAGAACGGTGAGGAGATTCCTAACCGCCTGGAAGCCCATGTCCTCCATGGCCTCCCTCGAAAGGCCGGCGTGGTGGGGGGTTAAAACCGTCTCCCATTCGTATCTGAAGAGTTCATGCTCCCGAACGGGCTCGTTTTCAAAGACGTCCGTTGCGTAGCCCTTGAGTTTGCCTTCTTCAATGGCCTTTACGAGGGCCTTCTCATCCACCAGTGTGCCGCGCCCTATGTTGACGAGGTACTTGCCCTCAAGGAGTTTGAGCCTTTCCTTGTTGATTATGTGATACGTCTCAGGCGTTGCTGGAAGGGCGAGTATAACGATATCGCTCTCCTTGAGGACATCATCAAGGGGCT
>JALSON010000330.1 GCA_026986455.1 Thermococcaceae archaeon
CCTGATTATTCCTCCACTGCTCTTGAGGAGCCTTATTTTGGCGTTGTTCCTCTCGACGTTCTGCCTCGCATATTCAAAGAATTCGTCGTCGAGTTCGGTAGCGGTAACATCGCATCCAAAGATTCTGGAAGCCATCAATGCCATCATGGCGGTGTGTCCGGTTCCGATCTCAAGAACCCTCTCGCCGCCGCGGAGGAAGGTTTTCAGAAAGATGTATCGCGAGACAGGAGTTGTCACGAGCCCGCGCGGGTGGTACTCTATCTCAAGCCCGAAGAGAGCCTTCGCAATAGCCCTGTTGTAGAGTATCCTCGCTTCCCTGTTCGAGAAATCCAATCTCCCGCGCTCGTTGAGGTAGTTCTTCAGCTCTGGGAATAACTTAACGGCCTCTCTTACCGGCAGTCCGAGCTTTCCATCCTTCCATGGTGGCATGGGATAAGGTAAGGAGGAGAAGCTTAAAAGCTCAACCCTCCGGGTCCACCAACCTCCCCATGAAGAGTATCAACCCGCTCTTCCTGTTAATTATCATGAATATAAACGGATGATCCGCCCTGAAAACTTTGTATTTCCCTTCCTCGACAGCAACTTCCGTTACCACCACGGCTGTCGCTGCCGCAGCCTCTGTACCGTTCTCGGCGACGCTTATGAATGCCTTGTGGACTACCTTACTTATCGCAAGGGGCTTTTCAGATATTCCCGAAAAATCAGCCCTGTTGGTAAATGCCTCCCCCATTCCCATCTCCATCAGGGGCTCCTTGAGGGAGTAGCTCGCTTCAAATCTGAACTTCGGAACTGTCACATCAACCTTTTGAGGTGTTATCGAGTCCATGAGCTCCCCAATGAACTGCGGAGTGAGCTCTTTTTCAACGGCTTCCAGCCCATCCGCTTTCTTCGGCAGGATTATGAGCATGCTGAAGCTTGAGCCCTCATAGGGCATCTCAAGAACCTGAAGGTCATCGGTCTCATAATACCCAAACCGACCCTTCCTGTGCATCATTGGAACGAGCACGGTTTTGCCGGAGGGCAGTTTAAAGGTGCCGTTATGTGTGTCATTTGGGTTGAACCTGAGCGACCAGTTGGCCTTAAAATAGACGGCATTCGTTATAACCAATCTTGTAAGCCGGGAAAGACCATTGACGAGATTCCTTATCCTCCCATTCGTGCACTCCTCCACCCATCGGTTTATCTCTTTTTCCGCTTCCCTCGGATTTTGCTTGAAGTCTACCTCCCTCACATACCCAAGATAGTATCTTTCAATGACATCCAGATAGCTTTTTTTAACCGGAAAATCCCTCTGAATCCATAGGGCATTCGCTATTTTAAGGTTAAGGCCTGTCGGATTTTCAGCATCGAGGAGGACGGTTCTGAAGGCCTCTCTGCGGAGGGAAGCATTGGCCGGGAGGTGAAGTGTGCCCTCCATCTCTTCAGCGGTTTTACCTGCCGCGCCCTCATATGCCATTGCAAGGGCCGTGAATATGCTGAAGGGCGAGAAAAATATGTTTCCCGGCCCGAGTCTCCTGTAGAGCTGGAACGCAAAGAGATTGCTGGCATCAGCAATCCCCTGCACTTCAGGAGCCCTCATAGGGCTCAGGACATCATTCGAGGTGTTGGGAGCGGTCCTTTCAGACTGCGGAGCTGTTACACACCCACTGGCCAGAACAATAACAGAGAGAATGA
>JALSON010000331.1 GCA_026986455.1 Thermococcaceae archaeon
AACGCTCCTCCTCTACACCGACCCCGATATCCAGAGCGTTATATACGAGAGCAATGGGGTTCCGCCGGGAGCCATGAGGAGGCACGTGCATAAGGGCAGGGGCGCTCTCATCACGAGAACCACCGAGACCGTAAGCGTTGAGGAGGGGGAGCTTCTCTCACAGCCCCTTTAGCATGTCTTCTATGAGCCCCGCAAGCCTTTCCGCACTTTTTTTAACTTCCTCCGTCATTTCTCCGAAGAGTGCGGTGCTCCCCGGCTGACAGCCGACCAGAATAAAACGGCACCCCTTCAGCTCTGCTTTCAGATACTGGACTATGACCCTGAGCGGCAGGCTGTGAGTTGAGGCCGCACTTCCGAGCGTTCCCTCCGGGTCAGCCGTGACGATTTCTCCGGGCTTTCCGCCGAATTCTATCGCATCCACAAAGATGACGGCATCCGGCTCATGCTTCTTTATAACTCCCGTGTAGCTTTCGGGGACTTCCCCGCAGTTTATCACAACAACATCGGGATTCCGGAGGGTTTTTCTGAGTTTTTCAGCAACAACCACCCCGAAAGCGTCATCGGCCCTGTTTTCGTTGCCTATCCCGCAGATCACAACCTTCCTTGCATCCCCAAGGATTTCCTTCAGATTCATCTGTGTCACCTCCAGTTTTCGGGAAAAATTAAAATCGAAACTGAAATCGAAACTAAAACTAAAAACCAAAACCAAACCCCAACTTAAACCAAGAACTAAAGGATTTTCGCAATCCCCCTGACCTTTTCAGCGAATTCGCTCCTCATAAGGGCATCGACACTGCCGATCTTCTCTTCGAGGTCTCTGTACAGAGGTATCCCTGCGAGATAGGGGACGCCAAACTCGCTGCATAGCTCCCTGATGCCCTGCTCATCGTCGAGCTTCATGTTCTCGACAACTCCGAGGATTTTCAGCTTCTGCTCCTTCAGCAGGGTGAGGAGCTTTCCCACAACGTTGAGGGAGAGCTTTGAGGGCGTCGCAACGACAAGGAATTCTCCCCTCCTCAGGAATCTCAGTATGTCGAGGAGCTGGTCGCCCATTCCCGGCGGCATATCTATGACGAGGTAGTCAAGCTCGTCCCACCGTGTTATGGCGAGGAGTTCTATGAGGGCATCGCTGATCTCCATCCCCCTCATTGGTGTGGGCCTGTCCTCCGAGTAATAGACGATGCTCATGAACTTGAGCCCATGAACCTCCGGAGGGACAACTCCCCTGTCCTCCTCGGGGAACTCCTTCGGCTCAAAGCCGAGAATGACGTGGTCGCTCGCCCCGTGGAAGTCGAGATCAAGCAGTCCAACCCTGTGATTCTCCGCCAGAGCCAGTGCGAGGGTCGTTGAAACCAGCGACTTCCCCACGCCGCCCTTCCCGCTCACGACGGGGATTATCCTTTTGACGTTCTCAAGGCGGGCTTCGATTGCTTTAATTCTCGGGTCAATGGCTATCATGCTCGCTCCTCCCCCTCAACCTTTATTGCCGCCAGATAAACTCCCCTTCCCTTGACAACCTCGAAATCCCTGCTGCCGCACTTAGGACAGGCGAGGAAGGCATGAACGACCTCGGGGATGAAGTGTATGTCCTCCTTTATGCGCTCGCTGAAATCCTCCTTCACCTCCCGGAGCTTCCACTCATGGTCGCAGTTCCTGCACCTGAACTCCGCTTCCTCAACGACGAACTCCACATCGGCGTCTTCGGCTATTGTGCCCTTTTTGAGTTCATCTATCGCAAACTTTAATATCTCCTCATTAACGTCCTGAAGCTCTCCGAGGACAACCCTGATTGCCAGGATTTTATCCCTGCCGTGCATGTTTGCAAATTCCACAGCTGTTCTAACAATACCATCAGCTAATGCCCATTCGTGCATTTCGGCACCTCCAGAGGTAAATAACACCTCCCCTTAAAAAAGTGTTTATCCCCCGGTGGAAGTGGTAAATATTTTAAGCCCCTTCTCCGAGGTAACCATGGTGATACCATGAGAATCGTGCGTTTTGGTGTCTCAATACCCCATGACCTGCTCACAAAGTTCGATGCAATCATCGAGGAGAAAGGCTACACGAACAGGAGCGAGGCAATCAGAGATTTGATAAGGGACTTCATCGTGCGGCATGAATGGGAGAAGGGAGATGAGGAGGTGGCCGGCACCATCACGATAGTCTACAACCACGATGAGGCCGACGTCGTTAAGGAGCTCCTTGATCTGCAGCATGACTATGTGTGCGAAATCATATCGAGCCTGCACGTGCATATGGACGAGCACAACTGCCTTGAGGTCGTCGTGGTCAAAGGGAAGGCAAGGCGTGTCAAGGAAATAGCGGACAGGCTTATAAGCCTGAAAGGGGTCAAACACGGAAAGCTCGTCATGACGACGACTGGAAAGCAGATCGTCTGACCATCAGAAGTTAGCGCGTCGTTTTCAACTTTTTGTTATCATTTGGAAATCTTTATATATTCCGTGCCAACATTTTCTATAGAGGTGCTACCATGATCTCCGAACTCATTGCAAACAGAGATTATGATGGTCTTTTGGAGGTAGCAAGAGAATTTCACGGCCACATCTGCCCGTACGTGGCACTTGGAATCCGGGCCTCCATGATTGCAATGGAGGAGCTTGGGGTTAGAAGGTTGGACTTCAGGGCAAGTGTTGATGAAAGGATTCTCGCAATAGTTGAAACCAACAATTGCTTTGCCGATGGTGTACAGATTGCCACGGGTTGCACGCTTGGCAACAACAGCCTGATATATCTTGATCTGGGAAAAACTGCACTCACCCTGGTAAAAAGAGGTTCATGGGAGGGAGTCAGAGTTTATGCCGATGGTGAGAAACTCAGAAAATATTACCCGCCCGAGGTAGAGGGGCTCTTTGACAGGGTTGTTAGAAAAAGAAATGGAACCCAGGAGGATGCTCAACGCCTGAGGACATTATGGGAGGAACTCGGAGGGGTAATGATCCGTCTTCCGGAGAAAGAATTCAAAATAGAGCAGGTTAAAGTTCCTCCGGTTGAGCCCGCTCCAATTTTTGACAGTATCCGGTGCTCAAGGTGCGGGGAGCTTGCAATGGCAACCAGAGTGGTTTATATCAATGAAGAACCTTTCTGTCTGAAATGTGCCGGTGAACGATACCATGCTGTTATAGGTCGAGGAATAGTGGAGGTGAAACCATGAAAAAACTGGCTGCTCTCATTTTGATCTCTCTAACGCTTATTTCAATAAGCGGCTGTATAAACCGAAGTTCAAGCACCAAGCAAACGGGTATTACGGTAATGGATATGCTTGGGAGGAATGTTGAACTCCCGGCACATGTAACTAAAATTGTCGCTGCCGGGCCGGGAGCCTTGAGGTTAATAGTTTATCTGAATGCAAGCAACATGGTTGTGGGTGTTGAGGATTTTGAGAAGCGCTACAACTTCGGGAGGCCATACATACTGGCCCATCCAGAACTCAGAAAGCTTCCCACCATAGGTCCGGGCGGTCCCGGAAAGTTGCCAAACTTTGAGGAGCTGGTCAAAATAAAGCCCGATGTTATCTTTATGACCTATGTGGATGCCAAAACAGTAGATGAAATTCAGAGCAAAACCGGAATCCCTGTGGTGGTTTTAAGCTACGGTAACCTCGCAACCTTCGATGATGAGACACTGTTTAAATCCCTCAAGCTCGCGGGAAAAATCCTCGGGAGAGAAAAGAGGGCCGAAGAGGTCATAGCATTTATAAAAAATCTGCAGGATGACCTGATAAAGAGGACAGAGAACGTCAGAAGCCCGGAGGTCTACGTGGGAGGCATAGGCTACAAAGGGGCACATGGAATCGAGAGTACGGAAGCAAAGTATCCTCCCTTCGTGGTTGTTCATGCAGATAATGTCGCCGATAAACTTGGTGAGGGGCACAGGTTCATAGACCGGGAGCAGCTCCTCGAATGGAATCCTGATTATATATTCCTCGATGAGGGAGGGCTGAAGCTGGTTCTTAGTGACTATAAAAAAGACCCCGAGTTCTACAGCTCCCTGAAGGCCATTAAAACGGGTAACGTCTATGGGATTTTACCATACAATTTCTATGCCACCAATATAGGCACCGCGCTGGCTGATGCATATTTCATAGGTAAGGTGCTCTATCCAAAGCGGTTCAGCGATGTGAATCCCGTGAAAAAGGCGGATGAAATATACACCTTTCTCGTCGGAAAACCCGTTTATGGGGAACTCTCAAAACAGTTCGGAGGATTTGGAAGGGTAAGCCTCGACAGCGGAAACATTACGTATTCACTGCCAGTCTCTCCGTGATGGATATGGAAGAATACAGGGAGTACACAGCCAGAAAATACTTCATTGGCTTGGTTATCCTTCTTTTTCTTATCCTGACCGCAATCTATGCCCTAAGCGCAGGAGCATATCCTCTCTCCATATCGGAGGTTCTCAGCACCCTGTTTGGAGCTGGGAGCACGAACTCACATCTGATTGTGTGGGATATTCGATTACCGAGAATCATGGCCGCCATTCTTGTTGGCTCCTCACTGGCAATAGCAGGGGCTGTTATGCAGGGCTTTTTGAAAAATCCCCTAGCAACACCTTTCACAATGGGGGTCTCACATGGAGCAATGTTTGGGGCTTCCCTGGCCATACTCATAGGAGCAGGATATGCCGAAAGCTCGGGGAGAATATTTCTGAACAATCCCTATGCCGTTGTTCTCTTTGCATTTGCGGGTGCGATAAGCGCCACGGTTGTAATCTTACTCCTTGCTAGACTCAGGGGACTCAGTCCCGAGGCCATGATACTGGCGGGGGTATCAATGAGCTCCCTCTTTGTCGCATTAACAACGCTCATACAGTACTTTGCCAACGAGCTTCAGCTTGCCGCCATGGTCTACTGGTCATTTGGCGACCTTGGAAGGGCCACATGGAGGGAGGACGGCATTTTGCTGCTTGTATTTTCAGCAGCATTTGGCTATTTTATCATTACAGGATGGGATTTAAATGCCACCCAGATGGGGGATGAGATTGCCAAATCACTCGGTGTAGAGGTTGAGAGGGTCAGGCTCATCGGAACACTGCTCGCTTCCCTTCTGACAGCCGTTAGCGTTGCATTTGTTGGGGTTATTGGATTTATAGGGCTCATAGCACCCCATGCGATGAGGCTGATAGTCGGCGGAGATTACAGGTTCTTAACACCCCTCTCAGCTTTAACAGGAGCTCTTTTGCTGCTCACAGCAGATACAGTGGCAAGACTTGCATTTTCTCCCATGACACTTCCTGTGGGGGTTGTAACATCTTTCCTTGGAGCCCC
This sequence comes from Thermococcaceae archaeon, assembly GCA_026986455.1. Taxonomy (GTDB): domain Archaea; phylum Methanobacteriota_B; class Thermococci; order Thermococcales; family Thermococcaceae; genus Thermococcus. The sequence goes on from JALSON010000331.1 coordinate 5,285, forward strand.
TGCATTCCTTTATCTGCTGGTTAGAATGGAGGGCCAGAGATGAAAGCGGTCAGGGTCAGGAATTTATCCTTCTCCTACAATGGAGTCGACATACTCAGGGACGTTAGTTTTGAAGTCGAGGAGGGAGAGTTTATAGCAGTACTTGGACCAAATGGGGCAGGTAAAAGCACGCTTCTTAAATGCATCTCAGGAATTGTGGAATGCAATGGCGTGGAGATTTTTGAAAAACCAAGACAAAGCTATTCAAGAGAGGAACTGGCCAGGCTGATTGCATATGTCCCGCAAAAAAGCATCCCCAGTTTCATGACTGTTTTTGATACCGTTCTTCTTGGAAGAAAACCCCACATGGGGTTAACTCCAACAGAAAATGACCTTAAAACGGTCAGGGATGTTCTTGAGATTCTCGGCCTGAAAAGATTCGCCCTCAAGAGAACAAACCAGCTCAGTGGCGGTGAGCTCCAGAAAGTCGTTATAGCGAGAGCGCTGGCTCAGGAGCCTAAGATTCTTTTAATGGATGAACCCACCAACAATTTGGATTTAAAGAGTCAGCTGGAGGTCATGAAGATTGCAGAAAGATTTGCGGATAACGGAGGAACATCTATTGTTGTAATGCATGATGTTAATCTTGCCCTGAGATTTGCAAAGAGATTTATCTTCATGAAAGAAGGGAAGATAAAGGCGGATGGCAATTTTAGAATAGTAAAACCCGACCTATTTGAAGAGATTTATGGTGTAACAGTGGAGATCGAGAGGGTAAATGGGATTCCTGTTGTTGTGCCTCTTGAGACCGTTCGTCCCGATGATGTTTGAATTCTCCCAGAGTCTTATTGGAACGGATGGACATTGATTAATAGCTCAGATGATACTAAAAATTTCAATTCTCCCAGAGTCTTATTGGAACGCGGGAAGAATGAGGAGGTGGTCGGAATGGCGAAGATTTCAATTCTCCCAGAGTCTTATTGGAACCCGGGTCGGGGTCGCTGAATATCTATCGCTTTGATGATTTCAATTCTCCCAGAGTCTTATTGGAACTGATCCGTGTAAATTCTGATTGCTACCACTGTCTTCTGATTTCAATTCTCCCAGAGTCTTATTGGAACCTCATTCCTCGGCTTGGTGGGAAATGGAACGTCTATCATTTCAATTCTCCCAGAGTCTTATTGGAACAGGAATTCCAACCAGTTCTATAAAGTCATCACCAAGAATTTCAATTCTCCCAGAGTCTTATTGGAACGCCCTGCAATCCCTCCGAACAGCCAGGCGGCCACGATTTCAATTCTCCCAGAGTCTTATTGGAACTTGAAGTCTTTAGAGGCAAATACGCCGACCTTAAAAAATTTCAATTCTCCCAGAGTCTTATTGGAACAATCCTGCTTTTAACATAGACCTTCGCATGAAATTTATTTCAATTCTCCCAGAGTCTTATTGGAACGTCAGGTACGGAAAACCAGAACCGGGGAAGCAAATACATTTCAATTCTCCCAGAGTCTTATTGGAACACTACTAAGCTTGACATAGAAAAAGTGAAGAAAGCAGATTTCAATTCTCCCAGAGTCTTATTGGAACGGTCAGCGCATGACCGGCGAGGTTCTATCAGAGAAGGTATTTCAATTCTCCCAGAGTCTTATTGGAACTTTATGTGCAGGCTTTTAGCTCAACGACAGTTGCAGCATTTCAATTCTCCCAGAGTCTTATTGGAACACACCTCCAGTTTTTCCGCCCACCCCGAACCCCGTTATTTCAATTCTCCCAGAGTCTTATTGGAACTTTAAGAATATATGTTCGACCTCCAGCAAGTGCTACCACATTTCAATTCTCCCAGAGTCTTATTGGAACGAGCCCGACGTTGTAGACCTCCTCCCTGCGATTTTTCCAATTTCAATTCTCCCAGAGTCTTATTGGAACGAATTTGTCATCTCTTTGAGTTCTTGAGCTTTCTCGAATTTCAATTCTCCCAGAGTCTTATTGGAACGGCGCCTCAGCTCTGTGTAGTCGATCTTGAGTTTCTATTTCAATTCTCCCAGAGTCTTATTGGAACCCTCCTAAACGTCATATGCGTGATTTCCGTGATATGATTTCAATTCTCCCAGAGTCTTATTGGAACCTTCTTTGCTTTCATGTACTTCTCCTCGCCGAGGTCGATATTTCAATTCTCCCAGAGTCTTATTGGAACTATCACCCTTTGAGCAATCCAATCAGGAAGAGTACTGCATTTCAATTCTCCCAGAGTCTTATTGGAACC
>JALSON010000332.1 GCA_026986455.1 Thermococcaceae archaeon
CTTTTCTGCCAGTTCTGTAAGGGATAGACCTTTTTCCTCCCTTAAGCGCCTTATGTTTCTGGCCAATGCAATCATTCGAGCCTCATTTGAGTTTAGAATATCAGACATTTCGTTCGTCATACTAAACACCTTGTTCATTATATTGAACCAAGAGTTTATAACATTTTCGCCTTACATGTTATAATGGTATTCTTCAGTATCGCTTAAGCCTAAACAGCATCGTTGAGGCAACGCTATTCATAACAGCCTTAAAAACAAATGGCGCCTTAACTCCAAAGCCAAGCAAAAACCCTCCGAAAGAGGGTGCGGGAATTGAAACCAGTGTAGTCATGGCATTAATTGTTCCAAATGCTGACGCTTTTATGTCACTGAAGTACCTTTCAATTAGCAGGGGCAAAGCGGCAAAGCCAATCATTCCAAATGTTTTCCATAGTAAATAAGCCAAAGCAAGAATCCAGCCTTTTCCAAGCGAGAATGCCAAAAGGGACATAGCAACAACCAGATAACTCAAACCCAAAGCACTGACTGGACTATATCTATCAACAAAAGCACCGGCAAAAGTTCCCCCAAATGCTATTACCAGCGTTTGAGCCGAGATTAGGAACCCATAATCAAGAACAGAATATCCAATCTCTCTCAGGTAGATCGGCACAATCCATTGCACTGCCTCGGTTGAGAATGTATCGAGAGAGTACAAGAAGATTATGAGTGTGAAAGGTCTTGATCTTAAAAGGTTAAAGTTAAATAGATTTTGAGCTCTTTCTCTCTTGGTGTCCTTCAAAAATACCAGCAGGAGGAGAGAGATTAACAATCCAAAGAAGCCTATGAAGACAGCAACATCGTATTTACCCATCTCATAAAGCTTGGCACCTACTGGAGCCGTCAGCGCTGGAGGAATCGAAGGCAGCACTCTTTGAACGAGCATATAAGTTAAACCCTTTCTACTCTGAGCTTGCTCCACTATGAAGAGTGACTTTGCTGGAGTCCCAATTCCAGAGCCAAGGCTCATAAGGGGATAGACCAGAGAAGCAAGAAGAGCGTTATGAAGCAGAATTAGTAAGGGAGGGAAAGCATAGATGGTGTATCCTATGAGCAAAGTTCTGTTATACCCGAGTAAGTCAGCTATTTTACCTCCAATAATGTTTCCAAAGGCTCTCATCAAAAGTGCAAGGGTAAAAATTAAGCCTATTTGAGTTTTGCTAATTCCCAAATCAAGGAGAAAATATTGGATGTACATAATCCAGAGAGCATTGGATGATACGGCAATGATATTTGAAGCCGCTATTAGCTTTAAATTGATGTTCATATATTCTGCCACCTTGAAAAGTTTAAAAGAATTATTCTATAAATCAATATCTGCTCTCCTAGGAGTCTTTATATATCTGCAGGAACATAAACTCAAGTTATGAAAGGTTATGAAAAGGACGTGAAAATATTTATATTCCTCATCCTGCTCGCCAACGTATTCAAGCGCTCCCCTATTTACAACCTTTTCTATCTGCTCGCAATGGTCGCCGTCTCCCGGCGGCTCTGGAGGGACTTCCCGAGGTTTCTTGCAATCTCGGTCGCTGTGGGGTTCCTCGCCGAGGTACTCGGCACCCATACATGCACGCCCTTTGGCTGCTACCACTACGAGAATCTTAAGCCCCAGCTCTTCGGCGTGGCCCTCTTCGTTCCCCTCGCATGGGCAATTTTTGGCTTTGTATCATATATCATGGCGCGCTACTTCTTTAAACGCAGAAGCTCCAGAATAGCCTTTGCATCGCTCCTGATGGTCGTCCTTGATCTCTCAATCGACCCCATTATGACATCGTGGAAGGCGTGGGTGTGGGATACAACCACCGGAATAAACTGGTTCGGAATCCCCTGGACAAACTATCTCGGCTGGTTTGTTGTTTCCCTTACGTTTTTCTACCTCTATGAGCGTATTTCAAAGGGTGAGGTTGAGGAGGAGCTCTTAAGGCTCGGCCCACTGGTTTATCTTCTGGAGATGCTCACGTTCATGATTTATGCTCCCCAGAGCGTAAGAACCCCTACAGAGATTGCGTTTTTAATCTCTTTAGCTTTGATTTCCCGCTGTATTTATGGAGGTAAATAAAATGAGGGTGACTTTAATCCCCATGAAGGTTGAGGTGGGCAACTTCGAGGCGAACTGGAAGGAGTTTAAGAAACGCTTTAGGGAGGCTTTAGAGCACGATCCAGACTTCCTCATCTTCCCCGAGTACTGCCTCACGGGCTTTGATGAGTGGGACTTCAGCAGGGCGGAGCTTTACGGCGAGATAGTGAAGCGGGTGAGTGAACTGGCCAGAAAAGCGGGTGTTTACGTCGTCTTCGGCCTCCTTGAGCCCTACAAGCGCTGTGTCTACAACTCGGCCCTTCTCATAGGCCGGAACGGCGAGGTTCTGCTGAAGCACCGCAAGTTCCAGGAGCCCATGAAGTTCTGCACCGGAAACACGGTAAAGACGGCAAGGACAGAGTTCGGCAAAGTGGGCATAATCATCTGCGGCGACCTCTATAACAAGCGCATATTGAAGTGGGTTAAGCGTAAAAAACCGGACTACATCTTCGTGCCGATGGAGTACTCGCCGGACTACGGCGAGCTGAACGAGGAGGATGTTGGGACGATGGGTGAGAGGGCTAAACTTTTCTCGGCCAAAACCTTCATTGTGAACAGCTATCCGCCCGGCGGCTCGTGGGTCTTCGATGAGGATGGAGAGCTCTTAACCTATGTGACAGGTGATGAGCTGCTTGTCTGGGGATAATAAAAGATAAAGAGATTCTCAGTGAGTTAATCTGCGGAAGTAGCTCTTCATTGCAGGCCAGTTGAGGGCAAGATGCACCACAGAGAGTCCGAAGAATGCAAAGCCCAAATATATGTGCAGTGTGTCCATCAGAGACACGGGCAACGGGATTCCCAGTTTTGCGGCGAGGGGCCCTATTAGAAGGAAGACACCGCTTATGCCTGTTATCAGCCAGAGGACAAAGAGCACTATCGATACCCACATTCTCAGCGTTGCGCCCATTCTTTCACCCCTTGACGAAAGTTTTGCCATTGACTGATATTTCATAGGCTTTCCATTCTCCATTCTCGTATGTGGCCTTTACTTCGACTTTTTCTCCGACTTTGAGAACGGCAAGCATCTCTTTCCATGTGTATTCTCCGCCTTCTTCATCTGTCCATCTCCCCCTGATGAACACTTTTGTTGAGTTTACCAGAATATAGCGTCCTGCAGTATTTACTTCCTCGATGTTTCCCGAGAGTACCTTCTCACTGGTGTTCAGCTCAGGAATCTGTGTTGAGGTGTTGGTAAGATTTTCCTCAGATGGTGCTCCCACATAGAAGCTAACCGTTACCCTCTCCTCGCTTCCATAAGGGCATCCGCTTCCGTATTTGAACACAACATCGAGCGTTCCGTTTCCAAGAACTTTAACGGTGTACTGCTTAAAAGCTGTATACTGATCGAGGAGTTTGGTTTCGCTTTCATCAACAATCTCAACGTTGGTGGGGTTCCCTGCTATTATCTTCCAGTCTGAGTACGGACACGGCTGGGCATGTTTGAATTTGACAGTAACGTTGAGCGTAACCTCCGTCCCTGCCTTTGGCACATACGCTTTGGCCGGAACGACACAGAGGAGATCAGAACCTTCGTGTGAAATAGCCGAGCCGATGTAGTAGACACCATTTGAAACTGCGGTTTCGTTCTGAGCTTGGAGGGATGATTGGCCTTCAGGGCTAATGTTTTCCTCCGCAATTCTGACTGCAAAGGGCAATGCCGTTATTATAGCACATTATAACAAAAGCCACCATTATTCTGCGTTCCATGCCTCCACCACCAAAGTTATTCAAGGAGTCCTGCTATTTTCCTTTCAGGATTTCTAAACTTAACAAAAAGGTAAAAAGAGCTCATGGCTTGCCCCCTTTACCCCCGCCGGTCTCCATCGGGCTGTTGATAATCTGCTCATATTCGTCCTTGGGGAGTATCTGCGGCTCGTATGTGATCCCTTTCTTCTCAAGCTGGCTTACAAAAGCCCTCAGGTGGTTCCTTGAACCCATCATGAGGTTCTCATAGACCGTTATGATATCCACCTTGTCCGTCATTGAAATCCACTTCTGTAAATCCTCTATATCCGTCTCTTCGATGAGGGCACCAACTTTAAGGGCATCGACTTCGCTCTTCATTCCCATCTCCATGAGCTGGTTGTAGAGCTTCTGGAGCTCTTCGTTCTGGAACTCTCCGATTCCCTCGCTGGCCGTTGGATCGGTCAGGTTGTACTTTGACAGGAGCATCCTCACAGACTCAACGTGGGTGGTCTCGCTCTTGGCTATGTTGCTGAATATCTGAAGACCCCATTTTTCGTAGAGCTTTGTGTAGACGTCGTGTGCTAACTTCTCCTCCTCGACCATGTAGAGCAGACCCTCCTTTTCCTCCTCTGTTAACTGACCCGCCGGAATTGAATCTATGTATGCCTTAAGTTCACTCGTTCCTACGTTGCCGTTCTCGTTGACGTTCACAGGTATCTCGTCTTGGTTCCCTGTGCTTGAAGTCGTCTGTGTGCCTGTCGTTGTCCCGGTGCTTATGCACCCGGCTCCAAGGACGCCGAGAAATAGCGCCCCTATAAGGAGCAGACCCAACAATCTCTTCATACCTTCCACCTCCATATGCAATTTATATGTTACATATGTCTGTTTCTTTATAAACCTTTCGGCTATACATTATCAGTATATTTTGGTTCTTTCTTCGATTTAAGAGTTTCCGGAATAAAAATACAAATTCCGAGAAAATATTTAAAAGTTCATACTCCCAGCAAATTAAAGGGGGTCCATGAAAGTCTTTCCGCTTGATGATAACGTCGCTTTCTCGCGGATGCCGGCGAGGAGCGAAATGGACGAAGTTGCCGAAACCTTCGACGCCATTGTTGTGCTCGTTGAGGAGTACGAGCTCCCCTATTCGCTAAACGAGTGGAGAAAACGGAACGTTGATGTTCTCCACAGCCCCATACCGGACTTCTCGGCTCCAACTCTGAATCAACTCCTCAAAATCCTCCGCTGGATTGAGGCGAAAACTCTGGAGAACAAAAGGGTTCTGATCCACTGCATGGGCGGCCTCGGGAGGAGCGGAACTGTCGCTGTCGCGTGGGTGATGTACTCAAAGGAACTTCCCCTGCGAGAAGCATTAAGGCGGGTTCGCTCCCTGAGGCCGGGTGCGGTTGAGGTGGAGGAGCAGATGGAGGTTCTAAAAGAGCTGGAAATGCTCCTCAAAAGCCGTTGAAGCTCACCACCTCTTCGAGCTTTCTCCTCTCGTACTTCGGCTTTGGGTCGGCTGGATAGCCGACTGGAAGTATTGTCTGGAGCTTGTATTCCGGAGGGGCCTTCAGGAGTTCTTCGATGGGTTTGGGGTTCGGGGGCGTGTAGGTTACGGTTCCGAGGCCGAGCTCCTCCAGAGCCAGCAGAAGGTAGCCGACTGCTATCCACGTCGACTGAAGCCAGTACGGGGCCTTTGTGTGTCCAAACACGAGGATCAGATAGGGGGCATCGCTCAGGAAAGGTTTCTCCGGATTGAAGCCCTTCTCGCTCAGCCAGACCATCAGGTCGCCCTTTGTTTTTGAGTAGAACTTCTCCTCTTCCCTCTCGCAGAGCTCCCTTATCTTCCCCTTGAGCCAGCCGTCGTCGATGATTACGAACTTCCAAGGCTGGGCGTTCATCCCGGAGGGGGCTTCCTTGGCTGCTTTGATGGCCTTCATTAAATCTTCCTTCGGGGGCATCTCCGGCAGGAATTTTCTTACGGTCTTCCTTCTCCTTGCAAGCTCAAGAACGCGCATGGCATCACCCGGTTTCTTTTGGGCAAAAGCCGATAAAAACGTTTAGACATAGAATACCATGCCGTCATAAGCTACAAGGACTTTGTTTCCCCACCTCTTCCTCACGTAGTCGGTTAGCTCTAAAAACGGCAGGTTTTTGTGGGAGATATGGCTCAGAACGGTTCTTTCCGCCAGCTGAAGGCCGGTTTCCGCCCCTTCATCAACGCTGTTGTGGTAGGGATCATCAAAGCCGGGGGGATACGTGGCGTCAACGATGGCCAGCCTGAGGTTTTTCCGCTCCAGCAGTTCCCGGGTTTCCTGCGGCAGGCCTTTTGTATCATAGAGGAGAGCTATGCTCCTGCCGTCCTCCTCTATTAGGTAGCCAAGCGTTTCTATCTCATGATTCAAAGCCAGAGCAGTTATTTTAAGAGAATCAACCTTTAAGACCTGCCCCGCCTCTATTTTGGTCGGCCTCAGGTTTTTGGGATCCCTGAGAATCAGCGCATCTGCATGTCCCTGCGGTGCGTAGAGCGGTGTCTGGAGAGCCATCCACCTGAGCTTGTAGAGGCCGTAGATGTGGTCGTGGTGCCAGTGGGTCAGGAAAATGGCCTCCAGCGGGACGTTGAGGACATCCCTTATATCCGTTCCGACGTCAAATAGAACAGCCCTCCGGTTTTCGGTGATTATTGCCAGGGTTGATGGCAGCCTCTGGGCGAAACCGAGCTTTCTTGCCTCGCTGCACGTTGGGCAGGTGCAGAGATGTGCAGGAATCCCCTCGCTTCCTCCGGTGCCTATGAAGTAGACGAGCATCGAAACCACCCGCTATTTTATGACCATAAAATGGAAGCGGGGCTTATAAGGATTACCTCCCCGGCATCCTACCACCGAAACCACTTTAACGGCTTTCTGTTAATACCTTTTCGATGGAAATGAGGATCATAGCCGACATGATGCTCGGCCGGCTTGCGAGGTGGCTCCGTCTCTACGGATATGACACGCTCTACGGGATAGAGGAGGATGACGAAATCCTCCGGACAGCCGGGGATGAGAGCAGAATCCTTCTGAGCCGGGATGAGGAGCTCGTTAAGAGGGCCAGAAAGCTTGGAATACGGGCGGTTCTGATAGGCTCAAACTCACTTGAGGGACAGATTGAGGAGCTCAGGAGGGAGGGCTTTGAGTTCGCCGAGCTGTTTCCGGCAAATGCACGCTGTCCAAAGTGCAACGGAGCGATACGACCGGCAGAGAAGGCGGAGGTCAGGGGCAGAGTCCCTGAAAGCGTTTATCAAAAATACAGCGAGTTCTACGTGTGCACGAAATGTGGCCAGATTTACTGGCCCGGAAGGCAGTGGAGGGAGATTCTGAGGATAGACAGAAAAATCAGGCAGGGGGATACAGGGGAAATGCCCAAAACAGAAAGGAAAACGGAAAACAAAACCCTCAACCGCCGAGCAGTTTGATGGCTTTCCGCATGTGGGTGTATGCCTTCCTCATCGTCGAGAACATTGAAATCTGTCCCCTGATGATGTCCATCTGGTTAATCTCCCTGAAGTACCCCTCGGCGAGCTGGAGGTGCTTCTGGCTCTCCTGAAGTGTTTCGTTTGAAACCCCTCTATTCACGGATTCATTGTAGAGAACCGGGTATGCCCCGTGCATCTGCTGGTATTTGTGGTACCAGTATAC
>JALSON010000333.1 GCA_026986455.1 Thermococcaceae archaeon
TGCACGAACACCTTCAGCCAGGTAATTGCGTGGAAATATGTGGCGGACGGGCACTTGGACAGGCAGATTCCGAAGATCATTGAATTCTACAGGCCGAGAAGGAATGCAATGCTTGAGGCCCTTGAGGAGTACATGCCCGAAGGGGTAAAATGGACAAAGCCCGAAGGTGGAATGTTCGTCTGGGCCACCCTGCCGGAGGGAATCGACACCAAGGCAATCTTCGAACGGGCGGTGGCAAAGGGAGTCGCATACGTTCCCGGTGAGGCCTTCTTCGCACACCGCGACGTCAAGAACACAATGCGCCTGAACTTCACGTATGTGCCTGAAGAGAAGATCAGGGAGGGTATCAAGAGGCTCGCAGAGGTTATAGAAGAGGAGATTAAAGCCTTAAAAGGCTGAATCCTCTTTTCGTTTTTCTTTCCGGTCTTTGCTGGATGCCTGGTTCAAGGGACTATGTACTGCGGACTTATGCTGCTGGGATAAGCTCAATACTGCTTCTAAGGCAGAAACTTTTACAACCGCCGGGCACCTAAGAGTACGGCAGACCGCCAAAATGGTTTTATATTTCAACGCTCATCCCCCACAGGGGTGGTTTTTGTGAAGCCGCTGATAGGCATAATTGCACCGGTAGATTGGAGCAGGGACAGGCTGATTCTGGACAGGGTGTATGTGAAGAGAGTCAAGCATGCCGGGGGCATTCCGGTTGTTTTTGATTATGAGGAGGAGTTACTTGAGGATGTTCTGGATACCGCGGACGGCATTCTCCTCACAGGCGGCCCGGATATACACCCGAGATTTTATGGGGATGACCCATCAAACTATCTGAGGGATGCCGACATAAGGAGGGATTTCTTTGAGATAACGCTGACGAGGGCGGCTGTGGAGAGGGGAATCCCGGTGCTTGGAACAGGCCGGGGGGCGCAGGTAATAAACGTCGCCTTTGGAGGCACCCTCTATCAGGATGTGGCCGCTGAGATCCCGAGGGCTGTAAAGCACGACTGGGATATGTCACGGGTTCATCCCTCCCAGAAGGTTCATGATGTTCGGCTGAAGGTTGATTCAAAGCTCTACAGGATTCTCAGGGAGGAACTCGACATAACAGGAACGACCGAGGTATTCTTAGGGGTCAACAGCTTCCATCATCAGGCCATAAAGAGAATCGGGGAGGGGCTCAGACCCGTCGCCCACACCATTGATGGAATAGTGGAGGCTATAGAGGGTGAGGAGGGGTTCATCATAGGCGTTCAGTGGCGGCCGGAGTATCTCGATGAGATGCAGCCTCTGTTCAATGCCCTCGTCAGAGCGGCGGATAATTACAGAAAAGCGAAGAGGGAGCTGGAGATGAGGGAGCTGCGGGCGGCTACGGAGGAACAAGGTGAGAACCATCACACGTCGGATGAGAGTGGTAGCCCTCCCGGCACGAGCCAAACGTGATTCCCATTTCCTCAACCCTCTCCCTCGCTTCCCTGAGAATCCCAAGTCTGAAATCCCTGGGGAGGTAGTAATAACCCCCTATTCTCTCCCCTCTCTCATAGAGGGGCCCGAGCTTCTCCATCAGTCCGGGAAATTTTGCCCTCATCCTCCTCCATGAGTCCGGTCTGAGCTTCAGGGTCGAGACGGTGATGTGCCTCACAAAGCTCAACGCGTG
>JALSON010000334.1 GCA_026986455.1 Thermococcaceae archaeon
AGAGCTCAGAAAGGTCTCAATTCCTTCCTGTGTGAAATGCTCAAGCTGAGGGCCCAAAATCACCCTGATTTCACTTTCATCTGAGTAGCGCGGGATTAATGCTTCAGGTAAAACTTTTCCCTCTTTCCCTGTCAGGATTGCATATCCGAGACTGAGCTTATCCCCCTGCTTCAGGGCTCTCCCGAGCTTTGCCCTCAGGTACGTGGAGCAGCTCCCAAGGATTTTTTCGCAGTTAATTCCTCCGGCGAATGCTATGTATCCATAAACGCCGCTCGTTAGGGTTCCTATTTCAAGAACATCTCCACGCCTGGCCCAGTGACTCTGCCAGGGTTCAATTGGGGTTCCGTTTAACTTTACATCAACATCTCCAGCAACTGCAAAAACCGCTGATGAGTGGAATCTTATCGTGGGGCCTTTTAGGACAAATTCGATTAGAGGTGCGTTGTCATGATTTCCAACCAGATAGTTGGCCAGGCGTGCGCTCACCTCATCCATTACTCCGCTGACAGGGATTCCAAACTTCTGGTAGCCGTATCTTCCAAGGTCTTGTATTGTAGTGAGGGAGGGGACATTAACGAGCTCAATCATTTCTGTTCGCCCCCGTAGATTTCCCGGAACTCCTCCTCACTTACCGGCACGAACCTGATGTAGTCTCCGGGCTGTAACAGAGTTGGCGGGTCTTTCTCCGGCGTGAAAAGCCTCAGCGGTGTCCTTCCAATCAGTCTCCATCCGCCGGGGCTTTCTATGGGATAAATACCTGTCTGCTTTCCAGCTATGCCAACACTCCCTGCGGGCACCTTCAGACGTGGCCTCTCCAGTCTCGGTGTTGCTATGCGTTCATCCATGCCGCCAAGATATGCAAATCCCGGCGTAAATCCGAGCATATACACGCGGTAGAGCGGCTTTGAGTGAATCTCGACAACGTCATCAACGGTCAAACCGTTGTGCCGGGCCACAAACTCAATATCCGGCCCGAATTCCCCACCGTACGCCGTGGGGATTTCCACGACCCTTTGCTTTTCCTTCTTTGGCTCCGCTGAGAGGAAGGGCTTAATGGCATTGAGGGCTTCTTGATAGCTGAGCTTGAGTGGGTCATAATACACATAGATGCTTGTGTAAGTCGGGACAGCCTCAACAAACCAGTCGGGAGAAGCTTTTTCTATGGCATCGGCAACTGCATGGACTTTTTTGTTAATTCCCTCATCTATCCTATCACCAAAAATGATAACCAGAGCGGAGTCTCCAGCGGGTTTGAACTGGGGGAACATGGGATCTCACCTGTATCCGGGTTTTAGAATTTTCAAGCCTTCAACTTTTTCAAAATGTTTTGTATTGTAAGTTACCACTGTTAGTCCCTTATGAACTGCAGTTGCAGCAATCAATGCATCAGCCAGGCCAACCTGGTAGTCCCGCCTTATTGCTCCCCCTAGAATGGCAATTTCTTGGGTTAGGGGCACTACCTCAAAATGTGACAAAAATCGGAGAATTTTTTCATGCTTTACAGGATCTTTCGTTTCCCTGCCGGAGAATATTTCTGCCATGCTGATAACTGAAAGAAACAATCCTTCTTTGGATAAATCCAGCAGAAATTCCTTTGACCCCTTAACGCCTCTGAGGATGTCGATTATTATATCGGTGTCAATAAG
>JALSON010000335.1 GCA_026986455.1 Thermococcaceae archaeon
GGTCTCTCCAAGCTCCTGGGCGGCCTTGACGAGGGTGTAAACGGCTATCCTGTCGTCGAAGGCTATGCTAACAAGTCTGTGCTTCCCAAGGCGCTCTAAGCGGCCGTCCCACGTTATTATCGTGCCAACCTTAACGCCCATCTCCTCTGCCTCTTCCCTGCTCTCGGCGCCTATGTCGATGAACACCTGCTCCCAGGTCGGGGCCTTGTTCCTCTGCTCCGGCTTCTGGATGTGGGGCGGAACGGAGCCACCGACGCCGTAGATGAACTTCTCCTTACCAATCCAGACCTTGAAGCGCTGGGCTATTAGGGTTCTTGGGTCAACGCCTCCGACCGGTGCAACTCTCAAGAACCCGTTCTTCTCGATGTGGGTCACCATGAGGCCGATCTGATCCATGTGTGCAGCCAGCATGACCTTCGGGCCCTTGCCCTTCTTGTGGGCTATGACGTTGCCGAGCTTGTCAACCTTAATCTCGTCAACGTAGGGCTTGAAGGCCTCCACAACAACGTCCCTGACGCCAAGGAACTCGTACCCGGAAACGCCGGGGGCTTCAACTATTTTTTTGAGAAGCTCGTAGTCCACCATCTTCATCACCTTCCGTTTAGATTTCCATCTAAATGGTCACGGCCGGGATATTTAAGGTTTTAGGTGTTCCAGCAGTTCCTCAAAGGTAATACAGCCATCACACTCCCTGCGGAAGCTCTTTGCTATGAGGAAGCAACGCTTTTCTCCCCCTCCACAGGAGGTTGTGTGACTTTGCGATGAGCCTGCTGATCTCTCTCGGCCCATCAACATTGGACTTCCATTTCGTTTCTATGAACGTGGCGGTTTTGTCTTTGTTATCGAGGCAACACGTAGAACTGCATTTGTATCCACCAACTGGATTATCCTGTAACAGGAAAAATTTTCGAGAGAGGTATACACCCCGGTTGGTTATTCCAAAGGTTTATATTTTGGTACTCTAACGTTAGCTCATGGACGTTCTACTACAGCTCAACACCGTACCCTGCACCTTCCTCAAAAGGCTCAACCGCTTCGTGGCGCTGGTTGAAGTTGATGGAGAAATCAGAAGGGCTTTGGTAACCAACACCGGCCGCTTGGAGGAGTTCATGGTTCCCGGGAGGAAAGCCTTCTGTCTGCCGAAGAGCGGTGGAAAGACCGATTTTATCCTCATCGCCTTCAAGGACCTGGGAGGAAAAGGGGCGATAATAGACACACGAACTCAAGCTAAAGCCTTCGAGAGGGCTTTGGAGCTTAACCTAATCCCCTGGCTCAGGGGGTGCAGGATAAAGAGGAAAGAAATAATCGTTGGAAAATCAAGGCTCGATTACCTTTTCGAGTGCCCTACCGGCGAGATATACGCTGAGATGAAGAGCGCCGTTCTCCGCGGCGGTGACAATGGAGAGTACGCGATGTATCCAGACTGCCCTTCCATTAGGGGGCAGAAGCACATCAGGGAGCTGATAGAGCTGTCAAAAAATGGAAAGAGGGCTATGATTTTCTTCATAGGTGCCTTGCCAGGCGTTGAGAAATTCCGGCCCTACAAAAGGGGCGACCCCGAGATAGCCCGGCTTCTTACCGAGGCTGAAAAGGCAGGCGTTGAAGTCCACGCCATGAGTATATCCCTTCTTCCAAGTGGAGAGGTGGTAATCGAAAATCCAAACCTCCGAATAGAGCTGAGGGAGAATTTTTAAACTCCGGCCTCAACTTAGATTTGGGTGAATGAAATGACCATAGTTGATGTAAGGATTCTGGTTGAAGGCGCGAGCGATGTTGAGGTTGTAAGCAAAGCCCTTCAGGGTCTCGCTCTGGGAAGCGAGTACAGCATTACCATTTCCTCGATAATTCCAACGACCAACATTGAGATAGCAAAAAGTGCGGCTGCCGGAGCGGATCTGCTCATCATAGCAACGGATGCCGACAGGGTTGGAAGGGACCTGGCTGAGAGGCTCTATGCTGAGCTCAGCGAAATGGTGGGCCACGTTGAGAGGATGAAACTCCCCCTCGGCCACGACCTTGAGCACGTCGATGTGGAGCTCGTCAGGAAGGAGCTCAAGAACACCCTCGTGAGGGCAGGTCTAAAGAGCCTCCAGATACTGCCGGAATACATGGGGATGAGGAACCGGCTCCTCGACCTGAAAGGCAGGTATGAGGGACTTCTCAGGGATCATGAGGAGCTTGAAAAGGCATACAGAAGCCTTGAGAAGAGCTGTGAAGAGCTGAAAAGTCAGAATGAGCAGCTGTTAAATGAGAACAGCGAGCTCAGAAAACTTCTGGAAGGGCGGGTAAACACCTACAGGGTCGAAGAGGTCTGGAAGAGCCTGTTTCCGGCCGAAGAGCTGCCGGACGAAAGCTACATAGGAGAAGCGGTTGAAAAGCTCGGTCTTGAAGGAAAGGTCATAGTGGGTCAGGGGCACATCTACGCCGAGAGCAGAAAGCTTGTCGAGGATCTCCTCAAGACCGTCTATCTGAGCCTGGCAATCAGAGAAAAGCCCAGACCACCTTCCCCCGAAACACCTGAAGAACCCGCGGAGGAAGAGGATATAGAAAAGCTCCTCAGAGGGCTGTGATATTTTTCTTTTTCAAACCTCGTCCTTCAGGGCGGGGAGGAAGTCAGAATGAGCGACCTTGAGGAATTTCAGATGTATCTGGAGCTTGAGGGGAAGAGCCAGAACACGGTTAGAATGTACTCCTACTATGTGAGGCGCTATCTTGAAGATGGGCATGGACTGGATTCCCGCTCCGCCCTCCGCTTTCTGGCGAAGCTCAAAAGGAATGGCTATTCAAACAAAAGCCTGAACCTTGTCGTGCAGGCCCTGCGCTCGTACTTCCGCTTTGAGGGGTTTGATGATGAGGCAGAAAAGCTCAGACCCCCGAGGGTTCCCAGGAGCCTGCCAAAAGCCCTGACAAAGGAGGAGGTGAGAAAGCTTTTGAGCGTTATCTCTCCCCTGAAAAAACGCGACAGGCTCATAGTACTCCTTCTCTACGGCACGGGTCTGCGGGTTAGCGAGCTGTGCAACCTGAAACTGCGGGACATAGATTTTGAAAGGGGAATAATAACGGTTAGAGGCGGAAAAGGAGCCAAGGACAGAATGGTTCCGCTTCCCAAACCCATAATCGAGGAGATAAAGGCCTACCTCGCCATGAGGGAAGATGGAAGTGAGTACCTGCTCGTCGAGGAGAGGAGGGAAAAGAAGGACAGGATTTCCCCCAAGACAGTGTGGTACATCCTCAGAAAATACGGGGGTAAAGCGGGTATCAAGGTCACCCCTCACATGCTCCGCCACAGCTTTGCCACGCACATGCTCGAAAACGGCGTGGACATAAGGGTTATACAGGAAATCTTAGGGCATTCAAACCTCTCAACAACGCAGATTTACACAAAGGTTACGGTTGAGCACCTCAAGAGGGCGCAGGAGAGGGCAAGGCTGATTGAAGGGCTGATGGAGTAGAGAAAGGTACGATATAGTTTACCATTGTTTATAAAGATTCGGTACACCATACCGTACCAATCAGAGCTTCCGTTCTGGTTGTCCGCTACTTTTGGAACTTTTGAAATAATCGTAGCGGATAACCTTCCACCCTCCCATCTTCATTGGGTGGCTTTCGGGGCCCCACATCTTCCGTTTTCAGTCCCCATTCGGGCTTAAAACCCCACATACCGGAGACTACCACACTACTCAAGAATAAACTCCAGAACTATTTTAAAAATTACGGAAAACAAAAACTAACGAGTGTTACACTTCCTACCCTATACAAAACAGCCCTTCTCCCTCAGCATCGCCAGATAGCTCGTGAAAGCACCTGCCGAAATTGTGTCACCGAGACCCACAGTGGAGACAGGGTTCTTAACGAGCCTCGTCGGGATTATGACTACCTTGTATTCCCTCGTTCTCCTCTTCGCCTCTTCAAACCGGAGCTTGACGAATTCGCCCCTCTCATTGTAGGGAACCGTCAGGCCTTCCCTGAAGTCCTCCGGCCTTTTAATGCCCCCGAGTTTTGCCCTTGCCGCCGCGAGTGTCGTTGCCACTTCAAGGGAAGAGCGGAGTTCTTCCTCGCTCAGCGGGTTGTCTTTGTGGGTTATATACATGATGTAGTAAATAGTGTGGATTTGCAGAACCTCAAGGTTCATCTCGTCTATGAGTATTTTTCCACCCAGGACGGTGTCCTCTATGCGATTGTAGGTGAATATCCTGTCAGCAAGCTCGGGGTATCCGAGGGCGTTCAAAACATGGGCTATTTCGGATTCATCCATCCCAACGCTGTCGACGAGAGGGAAGAGGTTGTAAATCACCTTCTTTCTAAGCTCGCGGTTCTGAATCGAGGCAAACTCAAGATGGACCCTGACGTTTTTGTTCCTCTTCAGCAGCATTATGTCCTCTTTGGCCCTTTTCAGGTAGTGGTTGGCATCCTTCCCATCGGAATAGCGCAGCTTTATGCCCTGATAACCGGAGAGTATTGCCCCATCAACCATTTCACCAATCTCGGGAAGGAACGGCCTCAGCTCGTCCCGGGTCTCAATCTTTATGCTCTCAAAGCGGGATGAGAGGATGAATCTGCCGGAGAAGGGAACCTCTATCAGCTCGCTGCCGAGTTTAAACCTCGTTCCCTTTCTGAACTCAAAAATGCGGTTGATCTTTATCGGGTCATTCTCGCGGTATGCATCATAGGGGTGCTTAAACACAAGCCTGCTCCCTTCAACTACAGGATAGTGGAGGTTGGGCCTGTCGACGAACATCCTCGCCTGCTTCTCGGCCATGGTCGGAGAATAAACTATAACCCTCCGGAAGTCCAGACTCGCCAGCAGGTTGCTTATTATCCCTGCCTGCCCCCCCATTCTCTCGACATCATATTTAAAGTGAGAATCAAACCATGTGTGGAGCTCTTCATTCACAAGCGGGACTGCCATCGGTTTCCCGGTCTTAAGTGCGAGGATGAGCCGGGCGACAAAATCCAGCGGCTCACTGACCTCCCTCGGATACTCATCCATCCTTTTTCTGATGGCGTTCTCTCCAAATTCATTCACGAGCTTTGTGATGTGCTCCCCCTTCAGGTACACTATCGCATCGACGTTTATGTTGTAGGCCGTGTATATGCTCAGCTCCCTGGCCCTTTCCAGCAGCTCCATCTATATCACCCTTGGTGAGTATTAAATGTCTGGATGGGAGATGGCAAAACAGCTTAAAAGAATTTCGGAAGTGGGAAAAGTTAAAATTCCATGAAGAGCCGTCCGAGGCCCGGTATTTTCTCCATCACATCAAGCTCCCTCAGTGTTAGCCACAGCGACGCCTGATTGCTGGTAACAACCGGGATTCCGAGATCCTCCTCCAGCATCTCTATTATCTCAAATGTCCTGAGATTCGTGCAGCTGATGAAGAGTGCATCCGCTTCATCCATGAATGTGGCCTTCGCGAGACGGTATGCCTCATAGGGCTCAAGCCTGCCGATTTTCGTATTCTCCTCAATGCCGAGCCCTCTTATATCGAGCACGTTGAACTCGTTTGCCTCAAGGAACTCCCTCTCGCGGGAGTTTATCTCGTCGGTGTATGGTGTGATGACCAGTATATCTCTGGCATCGAGTATTTTCAGTGCCTCTATAACGGCGGTTGACGTCGTTACAACAGGGATATTCACCTCGCCCTCTATTCTCGCCTCAAGCTCCTTCTCAAAGTCCCTGCCGCCGATGAAAGAACCGCTCGTGCATCCGTAGAGGATTATATCAACATCAGCATCCCTGAGAAGCTTGGCGCTATCGACCGCCAGCGCGCTCATCTTTATGAGCTCCTCCTCATTCACATTTCTGAGCGGCATTCTTGCCGTGTGCAGCGACACACCCTCCGGCAGAGCCGAGAAAAGCTCCATCTCCATCGTGGTGTTTGAGGAGGGAACTATCAGACCTATTCTACCTCTCCATCCGTGCATGTTCTCACCTGAGATAAGTATCCGGGATAGATAATAAACCTTTGGGCTTAATCTCAGGTGCCGTTAGGATAAGCTGGCCTAAAGATTATGGAGCTGTTCATTATCGGACTATAGACGGTAGGTAATTTCAACCTTTGGTTCTGAAAAGGTTAATTAAACCCCGGGCAGAGGTCTGGATGGTGATACCATGGAACTCGATGAGGTCATTCAGATGAGAAGCTCTGTCAGGTATTATTCCGACGTCCCAATTTCAGGGGATGCTCTGAAAGAACTAATCAAAGCCGCCATAAGAGCCCCAACTGCAAGCGGTCTGGAGAACTGGCTTTTTGTCGCATATGAGAGCACGGAAGCCACGGAGAAAATACACCGCCTTCTAATTGAAGGACACGTTGAATATTTCCGCGAAAGGGGACTATCCGAAGAGAAAATTCAGAAGCTGATAGGCAGGCTGGAAGGGGGAATGTACAGGGCACCTCTGTATCTGGGAGTTTTCATAAATGAAAACATCAAAGCGCTAAAAGCCGAAAAATACAGCCATCTGGAGTTCTGCTGGGCGCTTGAAAGTGCCGCCATGGCGATTGAGAATTTAATGCTCAAAGCCGTTGAGCTCGGTCTCGGCACATGCTACATCGGAGTGGCATGCTTTGAGGGAATAGAAAGGGAGCTCAGAAAAATGGCAGGACTCGGGGATGAGTACCGCCTGGCGGGGCTGATAACGGTTGGCTATCCCGCAGAGGAAATAAAGCCCCGCAGGAGGAGAAAGGGTGTTGAGGATGTCCTGATATCCGTGTGATCCCCCTGATGCTGTCAATAAGGCTCAAAAAAGGCAGAAGTGCCGCACACCACAGTTATCCTAAAGCATCCCGGATCAGAAATGTTTTTAGGAAGGGCGATTAAAGAACTGCGGTGAGACCGTGATAGAGTTTGTCATACTGCTTGGTCTGATAGGGGGCTGGATAATACTCGCCTCCACGCTCTTCCTGATGCTGGCACTTGGCAGGATGTGGGGCTTAGTCGGGGTTCTGCTCATGGTGTTCTCAATCCAGCTGAACCAGCTTTTGAAAAGGAAATACATGCAGGCGGTCGTGGACTACTCGCCCAGGGCAAAGGAGATAGCACTCCACATCTTCGAGATGAACGAGCTCATCCTGCTCTCCTCCTACCTGGCCTCCATAACGCTGTACGCTGTCATACAGAAGTACGTGGAGATAGTCATAAAATTCCCGCATATATCCGGGTGATGGCAATGCTCAGCGTTGTAATAGTGCGATACGGCGAGATAGGAACCAAATCGAGACAGACGAGGAGATGGTTCGAGAGCATACTCATTAACAACATCCGCGAGGCGCTCGTGAGTGAGGGCGTGGATTTCACAGGGATCGAAGCGAGGCACGGACGGATTCTGGTGAAGACAGATAAGGCGAGAGAAGCAGCTGACGTTCTCACGCGCGTTTTCGGCATAGTGTCGCTCTCCCCG
>JALSON010000336.1 GCA_026986455.1 Thermococcaceae archaeon
GGCCGTCATCTACGCCGATGAATTCGACATTCCCTCGATAATAGGCAAAAAGGGCAAGAGGATAACGGAGATAGAGAAAAGGGTCGGGATAAGCATAGATGTCAAGAGCTTCACGGAGAGGGAGGCAGAGAAGCCAAAGGAAAAAATCCCTGTTGAGGTTGAGGAGAAAAAGAAAACGATGGTTCTGAGGGTTTCTCCGGACTATGCCAAAAAGCCGCTCAAGTTCTACGGCGGCGAGCAGTACGTCTTCACCGCAACACCGAACAAGAAGGGCATCATCAAGGTGAGCAAAAGCACGCCGATAGGGAAGGAACTGAAGAGGCTCTTCGAGGCCGGGATCGAAGTGTGGGCAGCCCCATGAAAAACTTTTTATCATTTGCGTTCTTCTTTTTACTGGTGGTAATAGGTGGGAAGTGAAGGGACTCGGAAACCCGGAATCTGGAAGGATAAGGTCTTCTGGATTCTGGCAACAGGTGGGCTCTCGACATTTTCGCCGACACCAGGGCATTGCTCCTCGGCGATGTCCTCTGGGTACTCGCCTTTGTGTATCTGCTGTTCCATACATTCAAAAAGCGTTGAGGCTCGGCTACGAGGGTACTCATCACCCATCAGATAGCGAAATTATCATCATCGCCTCCTTGGAATTTTGGAGCTAAAGCTTATTAAACCTGTGCGGTAGTCCCTAACATGCTGATACTGGCGTCGGGCAGTCCGAGGAGAAGGGAGATTCTGAGCAGATTCATCAGGAATTTCAGGGTGGTGCCCAGCAGGGCCGATGAGAGCTGTGAGCTCAGTGATCCCAGGGCATTTGCCCTCGAAATAGCAAAAAGAAAAGCGAAGGAGGTCTTCCTTAGGACAGGGGGGACGGTGATAGGTGCGGATACCGTTGTCTCAATAGACGGAAGGATTCTCGGAAAACCCCGGGATGAGAGGGGAGCGTATGAAATGCTGAAGCTCCTGAGCGGGAGAATCCATCTCGTCACAACAGGATACTGCATAATTCACGAAGGGACGGAGCTCTGCGGTGCTGTTATTACGGAGGTGAAGTTCAGGGAACTGAGTGACAGAGAAATCCTGGCATACATAGAAACAGGAGAACCCATGGACAAAGCTGGGGCCTACGGAATACAGGGAAAAGGTGCCCTGTTTGTTGAATGGATTAAGGGTGATTTCTACAACGTTGTGGGATTTCCGGTTGAGATAATCCTCAGGCTGAGGGAGCTCGGATTTGAGGTTTTATAGTGGATTTCTGGAGATTCAGAACCCCTATAACAGCTCAGAAAACAGCAAATCTTCCATTCTCCCGCCTGCCTTCCTGAGGAGCTTCAGCGACCATCCGATTCTGCCGACATCCCTCGGCATGTGAGCATCGCTCCCGAGGGTTAGCTTCACCCCCCTCTGAATGCAGGCCTTAACAAAGCTCAGCTCCGGTACCTTATACCGGGAGCTTATCTCAAAAGCCTTGCCATTTGCCTCCGCAAGCTCTATAACCTCCATGAGCTCCTCCTCTTCCGGATAACCGATATACGGAAATACATTGCTGAAGTGGCCAATTACATCAACGTTCTCATCCTGAAGGGCGGCCTTTATGAGCTCAAGATAGACATTGACCCTCCCGGGCTCAAGCCATACATGGGCGGAAGCTATCACGTAATCAAGCCTTTTCGCCATTTCATCCGTGATATCCGGGCTATCAGGGGTTATGTTGGCCTCTATACCTGCTAAAACAGTTATTTCACTCTCTTTTTTAAAGCGCTCGATACTGGACACGTAGCGGTTGAATGTCGCGGGGGTGAAATAATGTATGTGGTCGCTTATGCCAACCATTCCGAGCATTCTCCGTTCAGCTTCGGCTATGTTGTCGGATATGCGCCCGACCCCGTCAGAAAACACCGTGTGGGTGTGCAGATCCATCATGATACGAAATCGATTGTGGGGTTTAAAAATCCTGAGTTTGGATAAAAAATCCATTGTAAAAGGGAGACTTGAGTTTTGACAACGTTTAAATACCTCGCAGAACAAAAATCCTTCCGGTGGTGAAGATGGCCGAGCGCTCAAAAGTTAGGATTATTGTCGCCAAGCCGGGTCTGGATGGACACGATAGAGGTGCTAAAGTCATAGCAAGG
Source organism: Thermococcaceae archaeon (assembly GCA_026986455.1). Lineage (GTDB taxonomy): Archaea > Methanobacteriota_B > Thermococci > Thermococcales > Thermococcaceae > Thermococcus. The sequence goes on from JALSON010000336.1 coordinate 2,127, forward strand.
GCTCTGAGGGATGCCGGATTCGAGGTCATATACACGGGAATCAGGCAGACTCCCGAGCAGATTGTTGAGAGCGTCATTCAGGAGGATGCCGATGTCCTCGGGATAAGCATACTCTCCGGAGCCCACATGGTTCTCATTCCGAAGATTCTCAGACTCCTTGAGGAAAAGGGCCTCAAACCAAATAGGGATGTTCTCGTAATCGCAGGGGGCATTATCCCGCCTGATGATGCCCAGGAGCTTGAAAAGATGGGCGTTGCAAAGGTCTTCGGTCCCGGGAGCCCGATAGAAGATATAGTTGAGTTCATAGACGAGAACATCACGAAGCTCAGGAAGTTCTCGTCCTAAAGTTTTATATTTCTCCGGTGGATAATTTAACCAAGTGGTTGGTATGATAGATGATTTAATTGATAGAATGCTCGGGGGAGACAAAAGGGCCGCCGCAAGGCTCATAACCCTCGTGGAAAACGACGATGAAAGGGCCAGGGAGATAGTTAAAAAAATCTACAGATACACCGGAAATGCCCATGTGGTTGGAATAACAGGGCCCCCCGGTTCCGGAAAATCCACTCTCCTGGACAAGCTGATAAAAGTTGTCCGGAAGGAAGGCAGTATTGTCGGGGTTATTGCAATAGACCCGACCTCGCCTTTCACAGGCGGCGCCCTTCTCGGCGACAGGATAAGGATGCAGAGACACTCAACAGACCCGGGAGTTTTCATAAGAAGCATGGCAACGCGCGGGAGCCTCGGCGGACTCGCGAAGGCTACCAGCGATGCAATAAAGGTTCTCGATGCATTCGGATGTGATGTTATCTTCGTGGAGACGGTTGGTGTCGGCCAGATAGAGGTCGACATAGTAAAGACAGCAGATACGGTAGTTTTAACAACCGTTCCGGGCCTGGGAGACGACATTCAGGCCATAAAAGCGGGTTTAATGGAGATAGCCAACATCTTTGTTGTGAACAAGGCAGACAAAGAAGGGGCGGATGCAACGGTTTTTGAGCTTGAGCTGATGCTTGACCTCGAAAAGGAAAAATGGAAAAACTCATGGCGGCCCAGGATTTTAAAAACTGTTGCCATGACAGGCAGGGGCGTGGAGGAACTGTGGAGTGTTATCAAGGAGCACAGAGAATACCTCCTGAAAACAGGCAGAATAACAGAGAAAAGGAAATTCAGGGCGGAGGAGGAGGTAAAAACAATCGTGTCGAGCATGATAGCAAAAAGAATCGGCAAAAAGATGCAGGATGAAGAGCTCATGTACCTCATAGATAAAATCATCAGCAGGGAGCTTGACCCGTATTCCGCCGCCGAGGTTGTGCTGGAAAAAAGTCTGGGGGTGAAGGTATGATAAGGAAAATAGACCATATTGGAATAGCCGTTAGGAATCTGGATGAGGCCATAAAAATATGGGAAGGGCTTGGCCTCAGGGTTGATGAGATAGAGGAGGTGCCGAGGGAGAAGATAAGGGCAGCAATACTCCACGTTGGCGAAAGCAGGATTGAGCTTCTCGAGCCCACGGATGAGAGCTCGGCGATAGCGAAGTTTATAGCCAAGAGGGGGGAGGGGATACACCACATTGCCCTCGGCGTTGAGAACATCGAGGAGCACATGAAAGACCTCAGGGAGAAGGGATACCGCCTGATCTATGAGGAGCCAAAGGAGGGTGCTGGTGGAGCTAAGATAACCTTCGTGCACCCGAAGAGCACGGGCGGAATACTCCTTGAGCTCTGCGAAAGGAAGGAGTAGCCCGGTGCATCTCTTTTGCTCTTTTTAAAACCGCAACATAACATTGAGATATACTTTACGTATTTCAAATGGACTGGGTAAAACTTATAAGATGTTATGAAAAACATTAAGTGGCCATCGGCCGGGGGGAGAGAATGCTCGGGATTTTCCACAGTGGGGGCGTTGATCTGCAGGTGATCGATTATAGGGATGTGGATAAAATTCTGAACAGGAATACCTCCAGACACAAGATTTTAATAACCAGAAAACACCCCCGCCTCATAAAGTCGCAGAATGTATATCCAATCTGGATAAGCAAGCTGGAGCATCCACAGGCCGTCCACCCCTCCCAGCTCTACCGCATAGAGCATCTAACCTGGGAGCATACCCAGAAGCAGCCTTCGGATATTATTCTCGATGCCCTTGAGTACCTTATGATCGAGCACGGTGTTGTTTCCACGCTGAGGTTTGTGGGAAAGCTCAGGGATATGGCGGTTCTAACCAACTCCAACTTTTATGTTAGCGTTAGCGATGGCATAGATGAAAAGACCAAAGCCCTGATCAGGAGGATAGTGGAGTAGGGAGCTCTTCTTTGAGGGTTTTCTTGAAATATCCCGGTTCTCATAAACCATTGAAGGCTGCCATTGGGGGAATTTAATTTTGTATAGTGCTCACATGGAGACACTCAAGGCAAACAAATGCACAACCCAAAACATGACGGAAACTGAGGTAAAGTTATATAACCTCAATGCAATTCTTAAACTTAGGTGTATAAGATGCCATACATTGAGAAGCTCGAAATGAAGGGTTTCAAATCATACGGTAACAGGAAGGTCGTAGTTCCATTTTCTAAAGGATTCACAGCGATTGTTGGTGCCAATGGCAGCGGTAAAAGCAACATAGGGGATGCTGTTCTCTTTGTTCTCGGCGGGCTCTCGGCCAAAGCCATGAGGGCCACGAGAATAAGCGATTTAATATTTGCAGGAACCAAAACAGAAGCCCCATCAAAATACGCGGAGGTTGCCATGTATTTCAACAACGAGGACAGGGGATTTCCGCTGGATGAGGATGAAGTTGTCATCAAGAGGCGCGTTTATCCCGATGGCAGGAGCACCTACTGGCTGAACGGAAAGAGAACAAGCAGGAGCGATATCCTCGACATCCTGAGTGCCGCCATGATTTCCCCTGAGGGCTACAACTTAGTTCTTCAGGGGGATATCACAAAGTTCATCAAAATGAGCCCGACGGAAAGGCGGCTGATCATAGATGAGATTTCTGGTATAGCCGAGTATGATTCCAAGAAATCGAAGGCACTGGAAGAACTGAAGCAGGCAGAGGAGAACCTGGCGAGGGTTGACCTGCTCATAGGTGAGGTTAAAAAGCAGCTGGATAAGCTGGAGCGGGAGAGGAACGATGCGCTGAGATACCTCGACCTCAAGGAGAAGCTTGAGAAGGCGAAGGTGACCCTCCTCGTTGGGGAAATCAGGATGCTGGAGAGCGAGATCGAGGAGGGCAGGCTCAGGAGCACTCAGGTGGAGGAGGAAATAGGACAGATTGAGGGCAGGTTGAAGGAAATTGCAAAGGAAATAGTTGCAAAGGAGAGGGAACTGGAGGACATTGAAAAGGAGCTGGAGGAAAAGAGCGAGGACGGCATCCTTGATATCACAAGGAGGATAAGTGAAGTCCACTCAAAGATAGAGATGGCAAAGAAGAACATAGAACTTGCAGAAAAAGAGATAGAAGAGAGCCAGGGGAGGCTGGCGAAGGCAAAGGAAGATCTCAAAAAAGTTTCAGCGGAGATAGATAAAAGCAGAAACGCCATTGAGAGATGGAAGAGAAGAAAGGAAAAGCTCCTGAAAGATATTGAGAGAAAGGAAGTTGAGAGGAACGAGCTGGTCATCAGGCTTGGGGAGATAGATAAGAACTTCTCCATAGCAAAACAGGATTTTGATAGGGTTACGGAGGAGCTTGAAGAGGCCAAAAAGGATATGTACCTGAAGGAGAGCGACATAAACAAGTTCAGCGATGAAATTGAGGGTCTGCGGGCCAAAATAGTCCAGAACAATGCCAAAAGAGCGGCCATCCGGGAAAAGATAGAAGAGGCACGGCAGGCCATGGAGGAGAAGAAGGCCGAGCTCGGCGAGATTGAAAGCAGAATGAGCAGAGCCGAGAGCAGGCTTAGAAAGGCCGAGAAGGAGCTGGAGGAAAAAAGCAGGAAATACCAGAAAATCGCGGAAGAACATGAAAAAGCCAAAAACGAGCTCATAAAAGCAGAGGCACAGAAGGAAGCCAGAGGCAACAGGGCCATTGAAGCCATCAAGAGGGCCAATATTGAGGGGGTATACGGCTCGCTGGGAGAGCTGATAAAGGTCAGGGATGAGAGATATTTCACCGCGGTGGATGTTGCGCTCGGCTCCCATGCAGACAACATCGTGGTTGAAGACGACAGGGTGGCTGAAAAGGCAATAGAATTCCTGAAGAAGACCAAACTGGGCAGACTCACGTTTCTTCCCCTGAACAAGATAAAACCCCGCTCCATGAGGGAAAAACCGTCCTTTGGAACACCGGCAATGGATCTGGTGGAATACAACCCGCGCTTCAGGAATGCCGTCTCCTATGCCCTTGGAGACACCCTCGTTGTCAGTGATATGGATGAGGCAAGAGCTGTCGGCATAGGAAAGCTCAGGATGGTAACGCTGAGCGGGGAGCTCCTTGAGAGGAGCGGTGCCATAGTTGGCGGTTACTACAGACCGAGGAGCAGGCTCACCATAAACACCGAAGAGCTCAGAAAACGTGTTCAGGCCCTTGAGAGGGAGAAGGAAGGTCTGGAAAGCGCAATCAATGCCCTGAAGATTGAGCTCAAGGGGCTTGAGAGGGAACTCTTTGAGCTGAGGATGAAGAAAAGCGATGCAAGCAAAGACCTTCAGGTTCTGCAGAAGGAAATGGAGAGGCTCCTGGCCGAAGACCGGGCCTTAAAAGAGGAGATTGAAGAAAGTGAGAAAAAAATTGAGCTCCTCCAGAAAAAAATCGAAAATAGCAGGGGAGAGCTGGCGAAGCTGAAGGGAAAAATCCAGAGGCTTGAACGAAAAAAGGAGAAGCTCAAGAAGGCTCTGGACAATCCTGAAGCAAGGGAGATCAACCAGCAGATAAGGGAGGTTGAGCATGAGATCAGCAAGCTGCGGGAGGAGCTCAGCAAGGTCGAATCCAAACTTGAAGGTCTCGACATAAGAATAAACGAGGAGCTGATTCCGAGAAAAGCTGATCTTGAAGAGGAAATTGAGGGACTCATAAACAGGATAAATGCCCTCAAAAAGAACATTGCCACAAATGAGGAGGCGATTGAAAAATTAAAGGGAGAGCTCAGGGAACTTGAGAAACTCGAAGATGAGGTAAAGGAGGAACTCAGGGAACTGAGAAACAGAAGGGAAGAGCTGAGAAAGGAGATTGAGGAGCTGAGAAAGGAAAAAGATCAGCTTGGAGTAAAAATGCAGAACCTCCGGATAGAGGCAAACACTCTGAAGGTGCAAATGATTCAGT
>JALSON010000337.1 GCA_026986455.1 Thermococcaceae archaeon
AGAACACAGCCGCCCCTGCGGTCTCGCTGATCCCAAAGAGGCTCGCAAAGACGCTACCCATTCCGGCTATATATGCAAGGATTGCACCGAAGCTCATAAGGGCTATGCTGAGGTACATCAGCCAGCCACCGGCCTTTCCAAGGGTTCTCTGGGCTATGGTGCTCATCTGGGCCCCGCCCATCTCAGCGGAGAACTTCAGGACTATGAAGGCCGTTCCGAGCATCAGGAGCATGACGCCGAAGAGCACACCCATGGCGGGTATTAAACCAACCCTGCTCGCAGCATATGGCAGACCGAGAACTCCGGCTCCTATCTGGGTTCCCACAAGTATCGCAAGGGCTTCATTTTCAGTAATGCGTGCCTTCTCAACCCTTATCGTGCTCGTCCTTATTGCGGCAGCACCCTTCCTCTTTCTCATGAGCTGGATGAGGGCGGCGTTCCTCCTGAGCTTTTTTCGCCTCGCAAGGGCCTGTCTCTCCGCATAATACCTCCCGTGTGATGTGGTGACCTTTTTTCTTGAAATTCCATCGCTCACGGGCATTTCTCTCACCTCCACAGATGTATTCATGGATACAATTTTAAACCCTTCCACGGGGATGTGAAGGGCACTTCAAAGATTATTCGGATGTTTGCAGGAACTTCCAAAAAGCTGGGCAGAATTTTTAAAGTATGCCGGGTAAATACAATCATGATTGAGGAAGCTGCCCGGCTTATGGCCAGATCTCGCTTTGCGATAGCTTTTACAGGGGCGGGAATAAGTGCGGAAAGCGGAGTCCCGACATTCAGAGGACCCGGCGGTCTCTGGAGGCAATACCGGGCGGAGGAGCTCGCAACCCCCGAAGCATTCAGAAGGAATCCCCGGCTTGTGTGGGAGTTCTACAGGTGGCGGATGAACCTGATAGGAAAAGCAAAGCCCAACAGGGCACACTACGCCTTAGCGGAGCTTGAAAAAATGGGGGTTCTCAAGGCCGTCATCACACAGAACATCGATGACCTCCACCGCGAGGCAGGAACTGAAAACCTCATCGAGCTTCACGGCAACATATTCCGCGTTAGGTGCTCCGTCTGCGGTTACAGGGAGGATCTGAAGAAGAGCGGTCGATTAGGGGAGTTTTTAGCCGGGAAAAGCCTTCCGCACTGTCCCGACTGTGGCTCGCTTCTCAGGCCGGATGTCGTGTGGTTCGGTGAGGCCCTGCCTGAGGACGCCATGAACATGGCCTTTGGACTTGCTGAAAGGGCCGATGTGTGTCTGGTAATCGGGACGAGTGGGGTGGTCTATCCCGCGGCATACATTCCCCGAATCGTTAAGGAGAGCGGGGGGAGGGTGATAGAAATAAACACCGAGGAGAGCGGAATAACCCCGGTTGCCGATATCTTCCTGCGCGGAAAGGCAGGGGAGGTTATGGAGGAGCTCGTGAAGATGATAGGGAGGCTGGTGAAATGAGGGGGAAGGTATTTCTGATAGGTTTTGAAAAGGAGGATGTGGGGAGGCTCAGGGAGGTGCTGGGGGAGTTTGATGTGCGTGAAATTCCGGAATACTGCAGGGACTGGATTCTCCAGGAGATAGTCGAGAAGGCGGATAAGCTCAGGGGGGACGGGAACTGGCATGTTAGAAAATT
>JALSON010000338.1 GCA_026986455.1 Thermococcaceae archaeon
CTCCCAAATTATTTACGGTCTCACACTGTCACCATTACAAAATGTGTAACTACTTAATATAAAAATGTTTTGTTCTTTTTTAGAATTTTATCCACTCAATCCTGTAATAAACAACATCGTTGTCCTCATCAACTACCGCCATCACCATGTTCTTCCTCACGCCGTGCGCCACTCTAACGCGGGCAGTTATGTCATTGGGGGAAAAGCGGAGGTTCTCCGGGACGACCCAAACAAGCCACTGGGAGTGCTCGTCCATCCCACGCCGGTAAACGCGGAAGTGCGAGCCGAACTTCAGGGCGGACTTGACGGTGTAGCCCCTGTCCCTCAAATCGGTGTAAACGAGGAGCTTTATATCAAACTGATCATCCCTTCTCCTGCCGAGCTCTACCAGATCATGGAAGGACAGCTCTTCTTCACCGTCGAAAACCCTTATCTTCCCCTTTTCCATCAGGTAAGCGGCTTCTATGAGCGAGAGAAAGAGCTTCCCGTTCACCACCTCTCCAAAGTAGCGCTTGTTGTAGAAGCGGTTTATGGCCTTCTCCCTTTCGCTGAAAACCCTGTCCCCGCTCAGGTAAAATATCAGCGGCTCCTTCATGAGATCCCTCCCCATTCTCTGGCCGGTACCATCATATAGTATGCATCCTCCCCGTCGGCGTAGTAGCCTATTATCCTCTTCACCTTTCTGAAGCCAAGCCCCTCATAGAGCTTTATAGCCCTCTCGTTGCTCACCCTGACCTCAAGCCCTATATACTGGGCCCCCTTCTTAACGAGCCTCTCCATAACCTCCAGCATCAGAGCCTTTCCTATGCCGTTTCCCCTGTATTCGGGGTCGACGGCTATGCTCATTATGTGACCCTCAAGGTCGGGCCTCAGATAGGCCATCACGTATCCCACAACCCTGCCGTTGTATTCAGCGACGAGAAACGTGCCAGGGTTGTTCTCAAGGAAGACCATGAAAATGCCGCGCGGATACTTCTCCCTGAAGGATTTAACCTCTATCCTGCTTATCTCAGGGAGGTCAAAGAGCTTGGCAGGTCTTATGATGACCATGCCCAGAGGAATCCTCTTATGGGCAGCGAGTTCCTTGGAAGATACACTCATATTAGCTACTTCTCATGAAAGTTTTTAAGGTTTAAGCAGACCCCGGGCTTGGGGTTGTTTCGTGAGTGCTTGAAGTTTTTTGCCTGTCTGGGATGCCACGGAAGACTTTACTCTTCCATCATAACAAATATCAATAGTTTTATAGTTTTAGGCACCCCAGCAGACCCCTGCTGCTGCCCTGAAAAACGGCCACAGCCAGGTGATTTTCCTTCTTATATTTGATAGTAAAACTTAAATCCTCCCCCGGACAGAGTTATGGAAGGTGAGATTATGCAGGTCACGGATGAACAGGTCGGTATAGTCAGGGGAGAAGCCAGTGTTTCAAGCTATCAGTTCTCGGCTCATCCTGATTCAAAGCTGAAATTTGGGGAGTTCGTCGCCGCCAGAAACCGCGAAGGGGAGTGGGTTATCGGGAACATAAGGAGGCTGGAGAACATAAACTGGCTTCTCAGCGAGGGAAAGAGCACCTACTATTCTCTGGAGCTTGACCTGAACGAATACGGTGAGAGCATAGAGGCGAATGAAGCGCTGATAGCCACGGTCAGGGTTCTGGGAAGGATAGTGAGCAACGGAAGCAGGGTCGAGGTTGCCCCCAACAGGGTTCCGATACCAAACGGAAGAGCGGTTTACAGGGTAAATGATGAAGTTTTGAAGGCCATATATAACGGAGGGCCGGGCTACATTGAAATCGGGACTCTCCTGCTGAGGGAAACTGTCCCCATATACCTCGATGTGAATGAGCTGGTCTCCAGGCACTTCGCCGTTTTGGCCGTTACCGGAGCGGGCAAATCGAATGCAGTCGCAGTAATGCTCGCGGAAATCATTGAAAAGCTTAGAGGCACGGTGGTTGTCCTCGACCCCCACGGGGATTACGTAAAGCTGAGTCTGCCTGAGACCGGGAAGGAGTATGTGAAAATCATCGAATCCAAAATCAAGCCGGAGGAGATGGATGGGGAGGAGCTGGCAGACCTCATGGAGGTTCAGAGGAACGCGGCGATACAGAGGAACTTTCTCCTCAAGGCGTGGGAGACCGTGAAGCACGAAAACCCCCAGCTTGGCGGCAGGGAGCTGATTGAGGAGCTCAGGCTGAAGCTTGAAAAATGGGCGAGGGACAGGGAGGGGAGCTACTGGGACGAATACCTGCAGGGATACAGGGAGCTGGAGAAGATAGACTCAAACACAGTCGGCACGATAACACGCCTCACAATGCGCATATCCCGCTTTCTCCGGAACTACGGCCATGTTCTAACCAGCGAGGACATAGTGGCCCAGATAGAGCCCGGAAAGGTCAACGTCATTGACCTCGGGCCCCTCGACGAGGGCCAGATGAAGGTCGTCGTTGGAAAGCTGATTCAGAAGGTCTTTGAGGCCAGAGTCGACTATGAAAAGGCCCGTAAAAAGCTGGAGAGGATAAGGGACGAGCTGAGAGCCGGAAGGGCTGTGAAGACATCCGCAGTTGAGAGTGAAGTGGAGGAGCTTGAAAGGATCATGAAGGAGATAGAGACCAAGAGCAGGGCTCTGGCAGAGCCAATCCTCCTGATCGTTGAGGAGGCCCACATATTCGCCCCGCAGGGGGAGAAAAACGACGCTGTAAGAATTCTCGGCAGGATAGCAAGGGAAGGACGAAAATTCGGCGTGGGGCTCGGTGTCGTATCCCAGAGACCGAACAAGCTCAATGAGGATATTCTGAGCCAGACCAACACGAAGATAATCCTCAGAATCGTCAATCCAAAGGATCAGGACTATGTGCTCAAGGCCAGCGAACAGCTGAGCGAGGATCTGCTGAGGGATATAGCCTCCCTCGGAAAGGGAGAGGCGGTTATAGTGGGTCAGGCCATAAGTCTGCCCGCACTCGTGAAGATACACAACTTTAAGGCCAGAGGCGGGGACTACGGCGGCGAGGACATCGGGGTTGTGAGCAGGTGGAGAAAGAGGGCGGAGGATGAAGAGAGGGAGAGAAGGATAAGGGAGGAATACGAGGAAGAGGGGATAGACTTTGACTATTAAATTTGCCCATCTTGCCGATGCCCATCTGGGCTATGAGCAGTACCGCCTCCCATACAGGGCGGAGGAGTTCAGACAGGCCTTTGAAGAGGCTGTGAGGAGGGCGGTTGAGGAGAGGGTGGACTTCATTCTCATAGCGGGAGACCTGTTCCACAGGAGCAACCCATCACCCCAGACGATCAAGGAGGCAATTGACATCCTTGAGCTCCCGAGAAAAGAAAAAATACCGGTTTTTGCCATTGAGGGGAACCACGACAGAACACAGAGGAGGATTTCAGCCTACCACCTCCTTGAGTCCCTCGGCCTGATACATCTCATCGGATTCAGCGAGGAGAGGAAGGAAAACAGGTATCAGACGACGGAAAAGGTCGGCAACAGATTGCTCGTTAAGGGCATTTTCGAAAAAGGCGGAAAATCCATCGAGATATACGGAACCAAATATATGAGCGCCGCGTGGTTCGAGAGGAACAGGCTGGGCGATTATTTCAGGCCGCAGGGAGATGCCATTCTGATGCTCCATCAGGGCATAAGGGAGATGATGGAAAAGCTTCACCTTGAGAGCCAGAGGGACTATTTCGAAATCAGCCTCAACGACCTCCCGGAGGGATTTCTGTACTACGCCATGGGCCACATACACAAACGCTGGACAACCAACAGGGGGCAGGGTATAGTGGCCT
>JALSON010000339.1 GCA_026986455.1 Thermococcaceae archaeon
AGGCCCACCATTAAAAATGCAAGTAGCTCTTTCCTCATTATAAAACACCTCTGGAAGTTCTTCAGAAGCATAGAGATTTTTCAAAATATATACTTTATGGTCTCTCCGGGTGATACAGCTTCAGAAAGAATTTTAACTCCAGAACAGAACTTTTTACGATGCCTATGCTCAAGGAAATACTCAATCTTGAGAAAGGAACAGTCCTGCTAACGGGGAATGCAAAAAAGCTTGGGAGGATATATTTGAAATCATGGTTAAACCGGGGTTTGAGGGTTCTGGCAGAGGGCATGCCTTTTGAGCTGAGTTCGGAGAATCTCTTCATAGGGTCGCCGTATGAGGGCTTTTCCTTTGATGCGTATCTGATTCTGAACCCCCTATCGCGGCCTAAGCCGGAAAGAGAAAAACTCCGCCGCTGGCTTGAGGAGCACAGGGACAGGCTTTTTCTTCTCTACGAGCACAGATACGTGAAGGACTCCATAACTCGTTATGGGATTAAGGAATTGATTGATTATTTAATTGCATACAGGAGGGAAACCGTGGGGTTTGAGAGGGTGGATGTTTATAAACTGGAGAAGGGAAAGATAATCGAGAGGAAGTCCTACATACGGCGAACGCCCGATGAAGAGCGGTTTCGGGTCTGAGATGTGATGATACCAGCTATCGCTGAGGGCTATCTCCTTTTCCCGAGCAGGTAGCCGAGAAGAACTCCTGCGGCCAGACCGCTCATAAGCCTCAGCCAGTCATTTTCGGAAGTGCCGGAAGGAGTTTCGCTGGGTGGAGTTGCTGTTTCCGTTTCCGGAAGTCCTCCGGTGAAGCTCCCGTCATGGAGATCAAGGAGGAGCAGGAGCATGGCGTAGTCCTCGGTGCATGCCCTCGCCCCTGCCAGATAAGACTCGCATGCACCCGAGATATGACCTCCGTTCAGAGTTTTCTTTAAGAAGCTCCCCTCCATCTCTTTATCCCCCGCGAGCCTCATCCAGAGGAGGGCCGTTGCGGTGGGTCTTATCGAGTGGCTCCAGTAGTCATACCTCGGATTCACATCGAATCTATAACTTCCGTTCCACACCTCCGTGAAATCAGCGCAGCCAACCCGCATGTAGCTGTTGTTTCCTATCCTCTTCAGGAGATACACGGCCACATCCGGTCTGCTGAACGGGTCATATGGATGGAGCTCCAGCTTTCCCCTGATGAAAAAGCGGGGAGTGCTGAACTTTAACCTAAAAACCTTCTCCAGAATGTAGGAGAATGCTCCATTTTCGGAGATTTCAGTGGTATTTGCTCCTGTTAAATGGATTTCAAGTTTGTATGAGGTGTTCTTATTTTTCCGTGTATTAACCTCACGAGAAGGAGGTATTCCCCGGCGAAATTAAGCCTCGTCCTGTTGAGGATCAAAGCCATAACGGCTGCAGCATCCCCGCCGATTTTCAGCCCCTCCCCATTGAGCAGCGTCAGGGGCAGTGCCAGAGCTTCAAACGGCTCCCTATGGAGGAGATGCACTGATGGAAATCCCAGCTGGTAAAACGGGAAACTGTACTGCCAAGGAGGACTCCCATTAAAATACGCCAGATATTCTCTGTTGAGGAGGTTTTCAGGTTTTAGATTCTCCTTCAGCCACCGGAGGGACTTTGAAACGTTGTATCCCAGCCTGTGGAGAAGGGCCACCGCGTATGCCGTTGCGACCAGGCTCGGTTTTTTCTGAAAGTCCTCTTCACAGCTCGCCGAGCCTCCCCGTGACGAGGGCACCGTGTAGGAATACGTCCAGTAGGTTCCGTTCACAGAACTCTTCAGGAGGTATTCCACACCTTTTCTGATCGCGGGAGAATTCTCAGGTTCGCCGGCATCAAGGAGGGCATATAAGGCTAGAGCCGTTGAAGCGGCCCGTGAGCATGTTATCACGTAGCTGAATTCCGGGCATTTTTTGAGTGAGAAGCCGTAGAGGCATTCGGGGTAGCTGCATGTGCCTCCCAGGAGGCCGGAGGGGTAGTATGCATCGCAGAACGGGACGCCCGAGACATCAAAAGTTATCATTAGAGGGAATGAACCGTCGGGGCGCTGATCATTTTCAAGCCGCAGGCGGTTTATCTGGAGGATTCTGAGCGTGTAGTTATTATGAATTCCTGAACGGGCAACCGCTATTGTTTCCAGGGAGACCAGATAAATGTCGTAATTGACCTCGGGAGCATACTCAACGGGCTGTTTCTGCAGCTCCCTGATGAGCATCATCTTTGAGTCAGCATGCACAAGCTGTGGGAACATCAGCAGAAAAGCCAGCACCACAGTGAGAAGCTTTCCGCCCATATCCTCACCACATGGGATATGGATGTGTTGTTTATATAACGCTTTCGCATGCTCTGGGCTGTTGTCGGGGTTACGCCGGCCATCAAGACACCGCAGGTTGCTCAACGGGAGTATCATGCTTTCGATAGGAAAAGCCTTAAAGCCTTTATCCTTCAGTGAATTGGGTGGTAGCATGTTCGGAAAGCTCAAGGAGAAGTTAGGCTCATTCGTGGAGAAGGTCTCCCAGACTGAAATAAGCGAGAAGGACGTTGAGAATGCCCTGTGGGATCTTGAAATAGAGCTCCTTGAGGCTGACGTTGCCCTTGAGGCGGTTGAGGAGCTGAAGGAAAGGATAAAGGAAAAGCTCGTCGGCCAGAAGGTCAAAATCGGAACCAAAAAGAAGAAAATCGTGGAAGAAGCTGTTCGTGATGCCGTCCTTGAGGTACTTACCCCGGAGCAGCGGCTCAATCTCATCGAGCTGATAAAATCCAAGGAAGAGAAACCCTTCGTCATAGTCTTTGTGGGCTTCAACGGTTCGGGAAAGACCACTACCATAGCGAAGCTCGCCCACTGGCTCAAAAAGAACGGTTTGAGCGTTGTCATCGCTGCCAGCGACACCTTCAGGGCAGGAGCGATAGATCAGGTTGAGGAGCATGCCAAGCGCGTAGGGGTCAGGGTAATCAAGCACTCATACGGGGCTGATCCGGCGGCTGTGGCTTATGATGCGATAGAGCACGCAAAGGCCAGAGGTGTGGATGTGGTTCTTATAGATACAGCAGGAAGAAACGAAAGAAATAGAAACCTCATGGATGAGATGAAGAAGATAGTCAGGGTTGCGAAGCCTGACTTAGTTGTGTTCGTGGGGGATGCTCTGGCCGGAAATGCTATAATAGAACAGGCGAGGCAGTTCAACAATGCTGTGAGGATAGACGGGGTTATATTAACAAAGCTCGATGCAGATGCGAGGGGCGGTGCCGCTTTAAGCATAAGCCACGCGATTGGAGCACCGATACTCTTCGTCGGCGTCGGTCAGGGCTACGATGATTTAAGGCCCTTTGATGAGAGGTGGTTCGTGGAGAGGATTTTTGGAGAGTAGCGGTCAATCTTTTTGCTTTTCCTCGCTTACTTAGCCACTCCACTATGTTTCCACTTTCTAAGAGGGCAATCGCTCAGAGGAGCTTCAGCTTTTTCTTAACGGTTCGACGGCGTTTCATGGTATAGCTCCCTCAAAAATTGCCAACAGAACCGGAAGCCCCGTTGAGATTCCAAGCGAGGAGAGTTTTCAGGGCACTGGCTTGTTCGGAAACGCTGAAATCTGCCCATCTAAAAGAGTTCTGGGATTCCGTTCCCGGATAATATGGAACTGAGGGTGTTTTCCTTCCGTCAGCAACTCACAGCGAGCCCGCCCAGTATCGTCGCCAGCACGAGGAAATCCGGCAAAAGCCCCTCGATGATTAGTAAAGCTCTCTCCCCCTTTCCTTTCCCAAGGAGGGCACCCATGAAGAGGGAGACGATGACCAGAACTGGAAGAGAGTCATGAGGGTTTATAAGCGAAGCTAAAATCACCGACAGAACCGAGAGGCCAATCACGAGACCCGCTTTCAGGAGCGCGGGATCTTTGAAGAGCCCATACAGGGTGAGGGGAACGATGGCAGGCAAAAGAGCGAGAACGACGAACTCCAGCGATGGAGAATACCTGAACCAGCAGGAGGGAATGCTATCCACAATGTAGACCCTTCCGCTTTCGATATAGTAACTCCTAGGAAGCCCCACAAGCAACAGGAACTCCCACGCCGTTGCAAAGATAATGGGGAGAAGGCGGAGAATGAGTCCTTTGGACTTCACCATGCATCACCTCCCACAATTGAGTCAGCGAGTTTTTTAACGTCGCCCTCAGCTCCTTCAGCGAGAATTAGGTACAGGTTGCCATCGTCCCTGATCTCCAGCACGAGGAGGTAATTATCTCCCTTCCCGAACATCCAACCCCTAAGAAAACCGTTGGAAAGCCCCCTGACTGCAGTATAGCCCGAGTGCTTAAGCTTGGAAATGTAGGCGTCCACAATCTCACCGGAAGGTTCCTTATACCTGAGCTGAAACGCTTCAGTTATCTTTGACTCTTCAGGTGTTTCTCCGTACTTCACCCTCGAGATTATAATGGAAGTTTCCTTGGGATACACGTAGACCGCCAGATAAACCCTTCCTAAGAGGGTTACGTTTGAGATAGCTACTCCTGGCAGGATTAGACCGGTCCAGTTCTCGGAAAAGCCTTCAAGTGCTCTAAAGTAGCACCCTGGCTTCTTCTCCGTCCAGTTGTACGGCTTAAAATTAAAGAACCCGACGAGTACGTGCCTCGAACTTCCGTTTACAACCTCATCGAGAGTTACGCCCTTAAATCCTGCCTGAGGAGGATAGCCCGGGCCAATTAAAATTGGTGGTGCAACATCGCTTACATCCACAGGCACCGCTGAAAAACACGGAGTTTCTCTATTTAGTATCTTGCTTGTAAAAATGGCACCACCTATTAATACCAAAAGCAAAATCGGAAGAAAAAGACGCGAAACCCTTCTTGGCATCGAACCTACCTCCTACGTATGAAAATAAACCATGCCTCCTTCCAATTTCCATCCGCTATGTAATGATCTGCGCTGTCCCATGTATCATGAATCTCCCAATAGAATGAAGAGGAATATCCGACATAGCCAACAACTGTAACTGTGTGGTTCCCGTAATCTTGGGAGCGGTCCAGTGCAGAACCGCCATCGATCATCCACAGTAAAAGGGGATGATTATTGTTGATATCAGATATTGCATCGTAGAATCCTGTTGCATGGCTTTCCCACCAAGCAGTATAGTCATTTTCAACGATATTATTGAGAGTTACTATTTTTGAAATACGCTGATACTCTTCATAAACGTTTTCTATGCCTGGAACTACATTGTAACTCCAAGTGGCTCCTGTTGCATTTGTTTTTAGTGTGTGATGAAGAACGTCAATCAACGCTTCCCTGTCCCAAGAATCTTGGAGCTGGGGTTCATAGTATGCTACCACCATTGAAATAGCTATGGGGGTACATCCGTCCCACCATGACCATGGGTCATCACTGGGGCCCACATTGTAGGGATATGGAATAGAAGAACTCCCGGGATCCGTTGTAGTCCAAGCCGGTACATTTGGGATATGTTTTTCCGCGTAAGTTGATGTGGAGTATATGTCATTCGGGGCCTCTAAAGACAGTGCATGAGGTCTGTAAGATAGTGCAATTCTTTTTGGAACAGAAATCT
>JALSON010000340.1 GCA_026986455.1 Thermococcaceae archaeon
AGCTCCTCCGGAAGGTTAACTATGGTTATAGCATTGAAGGGGCACTTATGCACGCAGATTCCGCAGCCCGTGCATGAGGCCTCCTGAATTACCGGCCTGTAGTTCTCCTCGTCGATTATTATGGCCTCCCCGCCCATCCTGTTGACCGGGCACACCCTTTCACAGAGGAAATGACCGCATTTGTCAGGATTGCACCTGTCGTAATCGATGACAGCGATTCTCATTTTTCTCACCGTCTCTGATTCCGGGGGTGATTTTTAAAAGGTTGCGATTTACCCTCATATATGAGCATCTTTGAAGCACTGGGAGACATCAAGGGTGAAATTGCCCATGTGAGTGTTTTTCCTCCGAAAGAAGGAGAATACGGAGAGTTTAAGTTCAAAAACCCCGAAATCAACCTTCTACTTGAGGAGCTGGGCTTTAAGCTCTACAGACATCAGGTTAAAGCCCTTGAAAGCCTCTACTCCGGAAGGAACGTGGTTGTGACGACGCCGACAGCGAGCGGCAAGAGCGAGATTTTCAGGCTTGCGATCTTCGATGACTACCTCTCAAATCCCTCTCACAGGTATCTCCTGGTTTATCCGACGAGGGCGCTTATAAACAATCAGTTTGAGAAGTTCTCCATGGAGAATCTTGCATTCCTTCGTCTCACGAACATGTTCGTGGATGCGAGGATTCTGACAGGTGATGTGGCGTGGGAGGAGAGGAGGAGAATAATAAGGGAAAAGCCCAGCTTGATTTTCACGACGCCCGATATGCTTCACTACAACATCCTGCGCCGCTGGAAGGATTACGGCTGGCTTCTGAAGAACCTCCGCTATCTCGTTGTCGATGAGCTCCACATTTACAGGGGTGTTTTCGGCACGAATGCCGCCTACCTCTTCAGGAGGCTTTTTCTCAGGCTCAAACGTCTGGGTGTTAAACCCCAGATAATAGCACTGTCAGCGACACTGCGGGAGCCGGGGGAGTTTGCTGGAAGCTTTTTCAGGAAGAGATTTGAAGTCATAAGCGAAGCAACCAATCCATTTCCACGGAGGTTTCTGGTGCTTTTTGAACCGAAAAACCTGAATGAACGCCAGCTCCTCAGGCTTGCGGTTGAAAAGCTAACACAGAAGGGCATAAAAACCCTCGTGTTCTTTGACTCCCGCAGGGGAACCGAGAAGCTCATGAGGTTCCTCCTGAATTCTCCTGCATTCGCCAGAACCTCCACCTATAAAGGAACCCTCCCGAAGAACATCCGCTGGGGGATAGAGAGGGATTTCAAGGAAGGCCGGCTTTTAGCCCTGCTGACGACAAACGCCCTTGAGCTCGGCATAGATATAGGTGATCTCGATGCTGTGCTCAACTACGGCATCCCTCCTGACGGCCTTTTCTCCCTGATTCAGCGCTTCGGCAGGGCCGGAAGAAAGGCAGAAAGAGAGGCACTGAACGGGATTATACTGCGGAAGAACGGGCTGGATTACTACTACAGGGAGCACACCGAGGAGCTTGTTGAGAAGCTGGAGAGGGGTGTAATTGAGTATATGCCCGTGAACCTGAGGAACAGAGATGTTGCAAAGAAGCACATACACTACCTCCTTAC
>JALSON010000341.1 GCA_026986455.1 Thermococcaceae archaeon
ATCAGGTTGAAGTGCTGAGGGAGCTTGGGTATCTGGGTAAGGATGTTGTGTTTGGCATCAGGCCTGAGGATATTTATGATGCCATGTTTGCTCAAGTGAAGGTGCCGGGGGAGAATATGGTCAGGGCTAAAGTTGAGATTGTGGAGAACCTGGGGAGCGAGCGTATAGTCCATTTGAGGATTGGGGGTATAACCCTTCTCGGCTCGTTCCACAGTGATTCCCGGGTTTCAGAAGGCAGCGAAGTCGACATCGTCTTCGACATGAAGAAGATTCATATCTTCGACAAGGGCACCGGAAGGGCTGTGCTCTAAAACTTTCTACCTTTTTCAGTCTATCCTGTTAAAATTTTACATGAATTGAGTGCTGTAGGCTGGCTTTTCCTGCTGTGACCTATCATATAGAAACAAAAGAATTAAATACCTTGGTCGAATATATCATTGAGTGAAGCTCCCGCCAGGGAGGTGTTTCCATGAGAAAAGCCGTGTACAGCCTCCTGTTGGTGTCTTTTCTGGTTTTCGGAGTGATTGCCAGTGGGTGTATCAGCGGTGGAACCACCACAGAAACTCCTGCTACTGTGACGGTGACGAAATCAGTGGCTCCGGAGCAGAATGTTCTTGAAATCTACCACTGGTGGACTGCCGGTGGGGAGAAGCAGGCAATTGAGGCTGTTTTTAAGAAGTTCAAGGATAAGTATCCCAACATCGAAATAAAAGCAAACCCCGTAAGCGGCGGTGCCGGTGTCAACATGAAGATGGTTCTCCAGTCACTGATGCTCGCGGGCAAACCTCCCGACACATTCCAGGTTCATGCGGGCTACGAGATGTCACCCTACATAAAAGCAAACCAGCTAACTCCAATAGATGACATATGGACTGACGATATGAAAAAGCACTACCCGCAGGTCATCCAGCAGATGGTGATGTTCAACGGGCATTACTATGCGGTTCCGATAAACGTTCACAGGGCGAATGTCGTCTGGTACAACAAGCACATATTTGAGAAGTACGGGATTGATCCAAACAGCATCAAGAGCTTTGATGATCTGATGCGGGTCGCTCAGGAATTGAAGAGCAAGGGAGTAACCCCATTTGCGCTTGGGGGACAGGAACAAATGGCCGGCCACGCATGCCTTTGAGGTTGTGATGCTGTCCGTGGGAGGAGTTCAGTTCTATCAGGACTTTATCAACGGAAAAATAACTGATCCCAACGACCCAACACTGAAGAAGGTTCTTAATGCCTATGCCGAATACCTCAACTACGTCAACTCGGATCACGCGGCAAAGACCTGGGACGAGGCGTGCGGTCTGGTCTATAAAGGGGATGCCGCAATGACGATAATGGGAGACTGGGCGAACGGATACTTCAAGGCAAAGGGATGGAAGCCGAACGTTGATTATGGAGCAATAGTCCTGCCCTCAAACGTTTACGACCTCGTCATAGATACGTTTGTCCTGCCGGCCAAGGCCGCCCATCCAGACGCTGCCAAGAAATGGCTCAGCTTCATCGGGACTGTGGAAGCCCAGAATACATTCAACCCGATAAAGGGATCAATACCCGCAAGGGACGATGCTCCCCTTGATCCATACGGGCCTATACAGAAGGAGTTCATAAAAGACCTCAGGAGTTCAAGCACGAAGCTCGTGCCGAGCATAACCCATGGAAGTGCTGTCCCGCCTGCGTTCCTCTCGGACCTCAACGACATAATCTCGACATTCGTAACCAACAGGAACGTCGATGAGACAGCGAAGTCCATAGTCAATGCGGTCAAACAGGATCTCCTGCCGAACAAGATAAAGGAGTGGAAACTCACCTGAGGAGGGTGGGTTGTGAGGCTAAAATTCAGGGAAGAATCCCTCTATTCTCTTTTGTTTTTAACCCCTGCCATTGTTCTCGTTGGGGTTTTCATATACTTTGCAATAGTGTGGAATGTTTACATTTCGTTTACTGACTGGAAAGGATTGATTCCCTCCTACCGGTTTGTCGGGCTTGAGAATTACCGGATTCTCTTCCATGATCCCGTTTTCTGGACATCGTTTAGGAACAACATAATTTTGATAATCCTCTTCGTCCCGGGTTCTCTCCTCTTAGGTCTTCTCCTTGCGATCCTCCTTGACAGAAAGATAAAATTTGAAAATGGATTCAGAACAATATATGCCCTGCCATTTGCCCTCTCGTTTGTGGTTACAGCGACCCTCTGGGCATGGATGTACGACCCCTCAGATGGAGTTCTTAACACGCTCTTCAGCATGCTTCATCTGGAGTTTCTCAAGAGCAACTGGATCACCGACCCCCACGTAGCGCTCTATGCGGTGATTCTCGCTTTAATCTGGCAGTTCTCCGGCTACACCATGCTCATCTACCTGGCAGGCATAAGATCAGTGTCCTCGGAGCAGTATGAGGCCGCAATTATAGATGGTGCAAATCAGCTCCAGCTCTACAGATACGTCGTGATTCCCCAGCTCAAAAAGCCCACCCTCAGTGCATTCGTTGTGCTGATGGTGTTCTCGCTTAAAGCGTTCGACTTCATCTGGGTTTTAACATCGGGAGGTCCTGGAACCTCGACGTTCATCCTGGCCGTCGAGATGTACAAGGAGACCTTTGCAAAAACAAAATTTGCCTATGGTGCTTCCATAGCCACAGTGCTCCTCCTGCTGTCCTTTGCGATAGTTCTGCCATACCTGTACTGGAGCTACGGAGGTGAAAAGGAATGAAAACCCGGAGACTGATTCTTTATCTCCTCCTCATAGCATTCATGTTCGTCTACCTGCTCCCGTTCTGGAGCGCCGTAACCACATCTCTGAAAACCGGCAGGCAGGTAACCATGACGACTCCGGTCAAGTTTGTATTCCCGCCTTACTTCGGTGCTTACAGGGAAGCCTTTTCCGAGCTGAAAAGGCCCATGCTGAACAGCCTGCTCTTTACTACATTTGCCACAATTTTTTCGGTCATGATAGGTTCAATGACAGGGTATGTGCTCGCAAAGCTTCTGAAGGGCTCAACCTCCAAAAAGCTCCTGATATTCATAACCCTCGGCATTTTCCTGCCCTACCAGTCAATCCTGATACCGCTGCTCAGGATTATAACAAAGCTCGGTCTCTACAACACAATTCCCGGCATGATTCTCACCCATACCGCATATGGAGTCCCAATAACAACCCTTCTGTTCACCAACTACTACTACGAGGTTCCCGATGAACTTGTCGAGGCTGCAAAGGTCGATGGTGCAAATCCTCTAAAGATATACACAAGCATAGTATTCCCGATTTCGATACCCGCCTTCGTCGTGACCGCAATATACCAGTTCACAAATATATGGAACGACTATCTTTTTGGCCTTGTGCTGACGAGGGGAGAGGAGGCAATGCCGGCAACTGTTAAGCTTGCAAATCTGAAGGGGAGCTTCGTGGCAAACTGGAATATCCAGATGGCGGGTGCACTGATAGTCGCAATACCCACGCTCTTCATAATGATAGGCCTTGGGAAATACTTAATAAGGGGATATACGAGTGGAGCTGTTAAAGGGTGACAAAAATGATAGCCGTTGCGACATTTACCGACCCCAGGCCAACTGCCCTCTCAGCCGAGAGGGAAGATGCTCTGATGGAGAAGCATCTAAGCCTTATAAAAGCCCTGAAGGAAAGCGGGTTCGAAGTTTTTGATGTGAATGAGGCCATTGGAAAGTATGACGCCTTCAGAAAGGGGATGAACTTCGGCATAGACTCAAAGGATGATGCATTTAATGCAGCAAAGGTGATAAACGGGAAAGGAGCAAGCGGCGTTATTTTTGGATTGTGGCACTGGACGGAGAGCAATTTAATAACGCTCTTAGCCAAAGAGGTGAACAGGCCTCTTCTACTCTATGCGGACGACGACCCTGCATGGGCCGGCTCAACGTGCATAACCTCGGTCGGGGCATCCCTGTGGGAGAGTGCCGTTAACTATCATGCGCTCCACCACACGCGCATAAAGGGGGACCTGGAGAAGGTTAAGGCATGGGTGAGGGCTGTTGAAGCGGCCTCAAAGCTCTCCAGGAAGTCGCTCCTCCTGTTTGGAGCACCCTATACATTAGGAATGGAGCACCTTATGGACGATCTGCCGCGGCTCAAGCGTTTCATTGGCGACTTCCTAATGCTCGACCAGTATTTAATCGTGAAAAGAGCCGATGCCCTGCTGAGCGAGGGGAGGCAGGTGGAGGAGTTCTTCGACTGGCTGACATCCAAAGCGGAAGTGAAGTTCGACGGTAACATGCTCACACACGAAGCCCTGAGAAAGCAGATAGCCATCTATTTAGCCGCTAAAGAGATTTACGAAGAGTACAGAGACGAAGTCTCCGGAGTTTCCATTAAATGCCAGCCCGAGCTCTCGGAGGTCTACGGCGTTACCGCATGCCTTATTCCAGCCCTCTTCCCGTTCAGCTTGGATGCCACGGGCGAGAAGGAGGTAATCCCCGCGACGTGCGAGGGCGACGTTAAGGGAACCATAAGCTCGGCCCTGCTCTTCTACCTCAGCGGAAAGCCACCTCTCTTTGGGGATATAAAGTACGTTGACGATGAGCTCATACTGATAGCTAACTGCGGGGCATCATCGCTCTACTATGCGAGGCTGAGCGAAGATCCCGAGGAGAACCTAAGGGCGACCGTAATACAGGGGCAGTGCCAGGGGGCGAGCGGCGGAGCTTTGACCTACAGGACGCCAAAAGCAGAGCTAACCGTGGCGAGGCTCATCAGGGTGGGAGGGGAATACTACCTGCTCTATTTCCTCGGCGAAGGCCTTGAAATTGGCAGGGATATAGAGGAAAAGCTCAGGTGGGGCAAACAGTGGCCGCACACCGCGATAAAGAACCCCCTCGATAAAAACACCTTCATAAGCATCATGGGCGCAAACCACCTCTCAGCCGTGCCCGGGGACTTCAGGGAGGAGCTGAGGTTTGTCGCAAAGCTGTGGGGAATAAAAGCTATAAACCTTGAGGAAAAAGCGGAGGTCAAAGAGTTCCTGAGAGTGATGTGAGTGCTGGCCTGCAACGGAGCATTCGTGTTCTCCGATGAAAAAGGAGACATGCAGGGGAAGCAGGGGTTCTATGCTTTTGACACGAGAATGCTCAGCGATGTCAGGCTGATGTTTGATGCAAAAAGCGTGATAACCGTCAGAAAATCCTTCAACGAAAGCGTTGCGCATTACATCGGGAGCGTTGTTCTCACGAGGGAAAGAACCCTCAGGGAATCCTACACGGAGAGGCTAACCTTCAGGAATGCCACTGAAGGCGTGCGGAGGGTTTCATTTTCCTACTCGTTTAACGTGCCGATGGAGGACATATTTGAGGTCAGGGGATTTAAGAAGGGTCTGGAGAGAAAAGTTAGCATTTCCAGAGGGGAGAATGGCATCCGATATGCATACAGAGGCATTGACGGCATCCTCCGCGAGCTTAAGGTTGTCTCAAACATGGATTTTGAGGACGGTCGTTTTGAAGCCGATTTTGAACTTGGCCCGCTTGAAGAAAGGACTTTCTGGGTTGAATTCAGGCCGTACATCGAGGGGCGGCTGCCAGTCCGCTTTGTCTCCGGGGGGAGGCCTCTGAAGAATCCTGTTTTCTCCAGCAGGGAATGGCTGAACAGGATATTTGAGAAGGCCGTTGAGGATTTAAACGCTCTCACAGCCTTCACGGAGTTCGGGCCGGTGCCTCTGGCAGGACTTCCGGAGTTTGCCGCAGTATTCGGGAGGGACAGCATAATAACCGCATACTTCCTGCTTCCCCACTTCCCGGAGTATGCCCGGGGTGTCCTGAGGGTTCTGGCGAGGTTCCAGGGCAGGAGGAAGGATAGAAGGAGCGGGGAGGAGAGGGGGAAGATCCTCCATGAGCTCAGGCTGGGGGAGCTTTCCCAGTCCGGCAGAGCACCCTTTGCACCCTACTACGGCACCGTGGATGCCACACCCCTCTACGTCATGCTGGCGGCCGAATATCTTCGCTGGACAGGGGATTCTGGGCTCATGGAGAGTGTGAGGGAAAATCTGAACCTTGCAGTGGACTGGATTCTCGAAAAGGTTGATGAGGGTGACGGTTACATAAGGTATAGTCCCGGTGAGCTCGGCAATCAGGGCTGGAAGGATTCGAGGGGAGCAATTCCAATGAAGGACGGAACCCCTGTCAGGCCTCCCGTTGCTCTGGTCGAGGTTCAGGGGTATGCATACAGGGCACTTCTGGAG
>JALSON010000342.1 GCA_026986455.1 Thermococcaceae archaeon
CAATCATTATCGAGCCGCACCTCGGACATTTGAGGAATCTTACCCTCTCCCTCAGGCGGCTCACCTTTGTCCTGCTCATCCATCCGCAGTTTGTGCAGACCAAGACGACCTCTGTATCCAGTATCCTTTTCCTGAAAAGCTCGAGGATTTCATCCTTTTCAAGCTCTCCGCCAAGGAGAAACTCGCCGCCAACGCTCATGTTAATTCTGGCGAGCTTTGATGGCTCCTTCCTCAGAACCGTCTTTACGCGCAGGAAGCCATTTTTTATCTCCTTCAGGATGTATTCAGCGGTCTTTACATCGAGCTTATCATGGAAAAGCTCATTCAGGGTTTCCTTTTCCACAACCGTGCCCTCAAAGAGCCTCTCTATGCGCCTGATCTTTGCATCTCTCCTGAGGGCACCGAAGCGCTTTGCAACGTTTCTCATCCTCCATTTATAGACCGTGCTCTCCCTCATGGCTTTTGTAAGTATAAACTCTATCGCCCCGGGTTCCTGGAAGAGATAACTTTTTACCTCCTCAGGATTCAGCTGGAAGGGGGTTTTGAAGACAACCGCATGTGCCTGGCTCCTTATGGCGAAAACGCTTCCATAGCGCATTCTCAGGAAGGAGTATATAAACCGCCCGAGGGCTTCATTTGCCCGATTGCCGAAGTCGCCATGAACAAGCAGGGCTTTTGGTGTGCTCTCGACAGCTATGTCATTATCCGTTGAGAAGACCTCGTCCTTTATTTCATCAACCGCCCTTCTCAGCTCCTCCTCTCTAAAAATAACTCCCCCCAGTAGTGCTTTCCCGCGCTCAAAATCAAAGACCAGCTCCCTCTTCAGCCTTCCGATCCCGGAGGCAACGGCGAAGGGAACGGGTATCATCTCCCCTTCCCAGCTCGGTATCGCGCTTTCGAGGCTTTTGCTCTCCCTTACCCTTAAAATCCCCGCATCCTCGTCCACCTTGAGGAGAATCCAGCTCCGGCCGTGCATTACGAACTCCATCCCCTCCTCAAGATCCATGACAAAGCTTTCATCAAGGCGTCCGATTATGTGCCCGCTTTTAACATCAAAGACCCTGTAAGAAATCTCGTCCGGAATCGTGGAGAGGTTCTCATAGTAATACCTGTATGCGCCCCTCCTCAGGTAGAGCAGCTCCCCCTCCTCATCGTAGCCGATCAGCCTCGCATCCATCAGAAGTTTGAGAACGGCCCCGTAATCTTCCCAGCTCAGATTTCTGTATGGATAAGCCCTCCTGGCAATTTCAAATGGCTCCTCCTTTGAGAGCCTCCTCCTTTCAATGAGCAGCCCAACAATAAAATGTGCCAGGACATCAAGGGCGTTCTCATAGGGTTTAACAGCCTCAAGCTTTCCATCGAGGGCATGCTTTGCTATTATCAGGCTCTGGAGGTAGTCCTCGACGTTTGAAGCTATTATATATCCCTCGCTCACCTCCCCGAGCCTGTGCCTCCCCCGTCCTATTCTCTGGACGAGCCTGTTCACCTGCCTCGGACTCATGTACTGGATCACAACATCCACATCCCCGATGTCTATGCCGAGCTCCATCGAGGATGTGCAGATAAGAGCCCTGATTTTCCCCTCCCTCAGTGCCTTCTCGGCCTGAAGTCTCGCTTCCTTTGAGAGGCTCCCGTGATGAACTTCAACGGGTTTGCCCCATGCCTTCAGCCTGTGTGCTAAAATCTCTGCAAACTGCCTCGTATTTGTGAAGATAAGAGCTTTTCCATGCTCTTCAACTATATCCCACAGGATTCTGAGCCTTGTTGCAACATCCAGCGGCAGGTTGAGCCTCCCCGCAAGCTCCGAGTCTTTTTCGTCTGCCCGGGGGTACAGGACATGAATGCGATACTCCTTCCTCCATCCCGGCTTTACTATGGCCTCAGCCTTCAGCCATTCCCTTATCTCCTCCTCGTTTCCAAGGGTAGCCGTCATCCCTATTCTCTGAAACTCGACAATCCCGGAAAGCCTCTCAAGGGCCAGGGTAAGCTGAGCACCGCGCTTGTTGCCGGCCAGCTCCGCTATCTCATCCACGATTACAAACTTCAGGTTGCTCAGGGCTTTTCTGAAAGACTTCATCGTCAGAATTATGCCCAGGGTCTCGGGGGTTATTATCAGCAGATGAGGCGGATTCTTCACCTGCTTTGCCTTCCTGTAGGCCGAGGTGTCGCCGTGCCTCACTTCAACATTCAGACCGAGCTTCTCACCCCACCAGAGGAGTCTGTCGAGCAGGTCCCTGTTCAGCGCCTTGAGGGGGGCTATGTAAAGGGCTGAGAGGGGCTTTAAATTGTTCTTCAGAATGGTGTTGAAGACGGGCATAAGTGCAGCTTCCGTCTTTCCGGAGCCTGTTGGGGCTATAATCAGGACGCTCTTCCCGGAACTAATCTCACGGAAGGCCTTTTGCTGGAGTTCATTGAGCGGAAATCTTTCCTTTATCGCCTTCTTCAGGAGGGGATGCATGATGATAGTTGTGTTTAACCCTTTATAAACTATAAACCCTTTATAAATCCGGCCCGTGGTTGCCTGAAAGTATCCAGATATGAACCGTTAAACTTATAAACTATATATCTGTCGATATGTCTGGTGATAGCAATGGAAGAGTACGACCTCAAATACGCAAGGAAGGCCATGCTCGTGGTGGTCATCCTGCCGTTACTCGTCATGTATACTGAGGCCATGTTGACTCCCGCTCTGCCCACGATTCAGAAGGAGTTTGCCATAAACCCCAACGACGTCAGCTGGATACTCACAATCTATCTGCTCGTTGGAACGGTCAGCGCGGCGATAATGGGGAAGCTTGGCGATATGTACGGGAAAAAGAAGATGTTCTTGGTGGCTTTGGGATTCTACACTCTCGGCGTGATTCTCAACGGCTTTGCACCGGGCTATGAGTGGCTCCTCGTATCGAGGGGGATTCAGGGGGTTGGGATGGCGGTGTTTCCCTTAGCCTTCAGCCTCGTGCGTGAGGAGTTTCCGCCCGAGATGGTACCCGAGGTTCAGGGGATGATAAGCGCCATGTTCGGGGTTGGGATGGTCATTGCTCTGCCCCTTGGGGCATACGTTACCCAGCACTGGGGATGGAGGTGGACATATCATTCGGCCGCCCCATTTGCTGTCATCATGTTCCTCCTTGCCTGGAAAATCCTCCGCGAGAGCCGCTATGTAAACCCCGGAAAGCTCGACTGGCCGGGGGTGGCTCTGCTCATTGTGGCCGTTGTTCCGGCGCTGGTGGCGGTGACGAGGGCGCCAAACGTTGGATGGACTGCAAGGGAAACCCTCATGCTGTTCGGAACGGCAATTATCGGCATGGTTCTGCTGATCCTGTGGGAGATGAGAACCGACAACCCCCTCCTCCCGCTCGGTATAATTTCTGCCAGAAACCCTGCTATAGTCAACATCGGCATAATGTTCGCTGCATTCGGCATATCCATGATGAGCCAGGCAAACACCTACATATTCCAGATGAAGCCCCCCTACGGTTTTGGAAAGACCATACTCCAGAGCGGTCTGCTGATGACCCCAATGGCAGGGGTGATGCTCATCACAGCACCCATTGCCGGGAAGCTGATGCCAAAAATCGGAGCAAAACCCCTCGCTGTAACGGGGGCTCTTGTAGCAAGCTCCGGGCTGGCTTTCCTGTCAAAGTATGCGACCCAGCTTTCGCTCTGGCACTTCGTGGGGGTGGTAACCTTTATCGGTGCCGGGATAACGCTCATAAACATCTCCCTGATCAACGTGCTTGTCTTTTCGGTTCCACCGAGGGTCATGGGAGTTGCAACGGGCTCAAACAGCCTGTTTCGAAACTTCGGCTCGACATGGGGGCCGGCTATAGCGGGCACAGTCATGAGCACCTACTACACCCTGCTTCACATTCCGGGAGTTCCGATGGCGATAAAAATTCCGACCTCAAAAGCATACGAGGTGCTCTTTGGAGCTTCGGCAGGGATATATATTTTCCTCGCCCTCCTGAGCCTTGCCATAGTCGAGGTTATGAAAGGCGGCAAGATACGGGAGGTGGAAAATGGAGGAGAGAAAGAAATCACGGTGGGCTGACTCTTTCCCACCTTGGCACTATTGGGTTCACCTCTGGGGGTTTTCACCCCTCGTAAAACGCTTTCAGGTACACCTCCCTTATTTCCTCCGGCGTTGGTTCGACCGGGTTGAAGACTAAAAGCCCATCACGGTATGCCTTCTTCGCCATCTCGTCCAGCTTTGTCATGAAAGTTTCCTCGTCAACGAGCTCCCTAAGCTTTGGGACTCCAAGCTTCTCGTTCAGCTCCCTGACTCTGGCGAGGAGTTCCTCCTCATCTTTCATCCCAAGCCCTTTGGCCAGCTCCCGGTAGCGGAGCCTTGCCGTCTCTTCCTTCATGTTGAACTCCATAACATGGGGGTTTAAAATGGCATTAAGCAGACCGTGAGGGGCTATCCATGCTGCCTTGTGGCTCATGGCATGGCAGAGGCCCAGGCGACCATTGAGGAAAGCTATCCCTGCCATTGTTGCGGCGTAGTGCATCTTCTCCCGCGCTTCTTTATTCCCCTTAACGGACTCCGGAAGCCATTCGAATACCGTTTTGGCCGCTCCAACAGCCATTGCATCGCTGAAAGGGCTCGCCGCCCTGCTGACATAAGCCTCAATTGCATGAACGAGAACATCCAGCCCGGAATTCCGTGCAATTTTCGGGGGCATTGTCAGGGGCAGCCTTGGATCAAGAATCGCAAAATCAGGCGCTATTTCGGGAGAAACGAGGTTGTATTTGACGCCGCCCATTTTAAGAACGCTCGCTCCTGAAACCTCACTTCCGGCCCCGCTCGTTGAGGGGATTGCTATGAGCGGTGTTTTCAGCTTTGGAATCGGTTTCGGCCTCTGGAAGCGGGAAATAAATGCTATCTCCTCAAAAACTGTCCCGGGTGAATCATAGAAAACCTTGACGGCCTTTGCAACGTCTATAACGCTTCCCCCTCCAACGGCAACTATGAGCTCCGGCTCAAACTCCCTGGCCCTCGGGAGAATTTCTTCGACATATTCGTATGATGGCTCCGCTGAAACTCCCACTATGCTCTCCACCTCCGCTCCTGCCTCGCTTATATATCTTTCAGCTTCCTCCAGAAAGCCTTCCCTCTCCACAGACTTTGATGCAAGAATAAGAACCCTGTCGTAACCTGTGGCAATTTTCCTGAGTCTGCTCAGGCTGCCTTCCCCTAAAAATATCCGGGTTTTCAACCGGAACATAGGTATCACCATTCTAACACTTGCTTTTTAGGACTTTTAACCTTCTCACCGAGAAGGGGAACTATTGAGAGCGCAATGAGTAAGGAAGCAATGGAAAAGTCAGCGATGAACCCGCAGTATTCAGTTATTAAGCCGCTGACAAAGTTTCCTGCAATAGCGCCGATAGAACTTACTATGTTATACGTCCCGATAAGTGTCCCCCTCTCTTCAGCTTTCGCTTCATGCGATATTATGGACGTTGTTGATATTCCTATAAACGCCCAAGTGTAACCGGCGAGCAGGTATGAAATGAAGGCGAGAATGGCAAACATAGACTCTACATGTATCGCAATTGGTATAATGACAAAGGCGGCGGTGCGGAAAAGAAGGCCTTTTACGAGAGTTTCGTAACCTCCTCCCTTCTGCAATCTTTTCCCCACTCTTGTGTACATGAAGGCTGAGACTGCGGAGTTGCCGATGCTCATGAGATAAATTGCCGATGTATCAAAGCCCTTTGCCTTAAGGAGAACAGGAAACTGAGTGAAGTAAAGCATTCCACCAACCCAGAAGAGCAGAGTTGAGAAATAAAGCCCCCTAAATTGCCCCCAGGAAAATTTGGGGAGATGGGTTATCATGTTTGGTATGTAACGGAACTTCTCTACAACGTAGCTGGCGTAAACACCAAGTTTCTCCCTGCTCAGATGAAGAGGGACTTCCCTGATGGTGCGGAGACCCCACGGCACTGAAAAGAACCCAATTATCCCGAGGAAGATGAATATCTCCCTTAAACTCAGGAATTGGTCAAGGAGGAGGCCTATCACCATTCCACCAACCCAAGCCCATCCGCCTATTTCGTTAAACCTCCCTATAGCCCAGTCCCACTCTTCAAGACGAAAGACTTTTGTTATTATGAGTATGGGTATGGGGATCGTTGCGGCTATGAAAAAGGTATAGATGGCATTGATGACCATTATCTGGTGGACACTATGAGCAAGAGGGAAAAGGAGGGTTGAAATGGCCGTTCCCAGAAACCCTGTCACGAGGAAAACTTTTCTTCGGTTGAGCCTGTCACTCAACTTTCCCCAGAATAGGCCGCCGATCATCGAGGCAGTACTACCTATCGCGTTCACAACTCCAACATCTGCGGGACCGCCCCCAATGTCCATAACCAGCAAGGGTACCAGTGGAGCAGCTCCACCCATTGAGACCTTGAATGGGATAAACGAGTAGAACCATTCCCCGGGGTTGAATCTGCGGTGCATCCTTTTTCCAGTTTCAATGCCCTTCAATGTAACCTTTTTTCTTTTCTGGGCGTGATGCACCAAGGTTTTTCCACCCCGAGAAAAAGATGCAGAAGAGGATGAGGAAATCACTCTTCGTCGTCCATGTCCCAGTCTTCCTCTTCGTCTCCCCAGTCCTCTTCCCACTCTTCGTCGTAGTCCTCATAGGCCTCTTCAACCTCATCGAGGGGGTCGAATTCCTCCTCTTTCTCAACCTTGGGCTGTACCTTCTTCCTTGGTGGGTACATCTCAATCACCCCTCCCCGTTCTGGGGCGCTCTATGTTTGAATAAATGCTTAAAAACTTTTCTTTTCTATTTTCATGGCAATAATTAGGTTATCTAAAAATTTTACCTGCGGAAAAAATAGTTAGACCTGACAAACGGATTCACCGAGGAGAAAGATTTATATACCCTAACCAAAGTTGATAATGCTTCATTCCAGATATCGGAGGAAGAGAACAATGGAAGCCGTAAAAACTACCCGTAACATTGGTTATGGGCTTAAAAAAGGTCCTTACACTGGGGAATCCGAGGTGGATGAATCTCCCGGTGGCCTCGGAAGACTCTTTCGTGTTCCCCTTTTAGAGGAGTTCCTCAGTGTGGAGAAGATTTACGTTGACTATGAAGGCGTGAATCCAACGGGAACACATAAGGACAGGATTGCAAGGGCCCACGCGAGAGTAGCAATGGAGGAAGGCTTTCCCGGAATAACCATTGGCACTTGCGGAAATTATGGGGTTTCTATAGCCTATTACTCAG
>JALSON010000343.1 GCA_026986455.1 Thermococcaceae archaeon
GGGCCACGAGGAAGGTGGCGGAGAGAATGGAGGACACCTTCATAGTCGCATCGAGCGATGTGCTGACTGACCTCAACATAAGGGACTTCTATGAATATCACAAAAAGAAGAGGGCGCTGGCTACGATAGCCCTCTCAAAGGTCGAGGATCCGACACAGTATGGAATTGCAATAGTAAACAGCGAAAACCGCATCATGAGGTTCAAGGAAAAGCCGAAGCCAGAGGAAGCCTTCAGCAATCTGGTAAATGCTGGGGTGTATGTTTTCGAGCCCGAGGTTTTCGACATGGTTCCAAAAGGGAAAAACTTCGACTTTTCCATGCACCTGTTCCCGAAAATGCTGCAGGAGAACATACCCCTCTACGGGTTCCCCTTTGACGAATACTGGAACGATGTCGGGAGGCCATCAAGCTATCTGCAGGCAACCGAGGACGTCTTCATGGGCAAGCTCTCGCTGTCCCAGATAAGGGTGGATTCTCTGAAGGGCAATCTTGAGTATGGGGGGGCAGTATTCACAGGAAGGAGATGCAGGCTCAGGCACTTCAATATCAGGGGGTTTGCCGTGCTCGGGGATAATGTGGAAATCGGGAGAAACGTTAAAATAGAACGTTCGGTGATATTCTCAAATGTTACGATAGAAGAGGGTGTGGAGATTAAGGAGGCCATCATAGGGAAAAACGTGTATATCGGTAAGGGTGCCGTTATACAGCACGGGAGTGTTATTGGCGATAACAGCGTAATTGAAGAGTTCAGCAAGATTGGCTCGAATGTTAAAATATGGGTTGAGTCCAGAATTGGAAAAGAAAGCATAATACTGCCGGATTGAGGTGATAAAAATGGAGATATACCGCTCGGAAAAATTTAATCCCGAGGAACTCGCCCTCCTTGGAAGGGCCATAGGAACCGTGGCTCAGGGCACCATTATAGTGGGCAGGGATGGAAGGGCAATATCCCGCTACGGAAAGAGGGCAATGGTCGTTGGGATTGTAAGTACCGGTTCAACGATTATGGATGTCAGGCTGATTCCGCTCATAGCCCTCAAGGACTTTGCCCATAAGAAGGGCCTCCCGCTGGCCTACGTCTACTACCACAGCGGGGTGAGGGTTGAGGTGAGCGGCATTGATGCCGACGAAATAGAGGCAATCCTCAGGGGCAGGAGCTTTATAGAGGCACATCCCAACGACATCGGCGCGACCGTGTATTATCCAAACGCCATAGACGACTTCCTCCATGAGGTCTTCAAGCACTACCACTTCAAACTTGAGGGCAAGGCACTGGTTGACTGCATGAACACCCCGGCGGTTCTTTTCTTCCCGAGAATGAGCGAACACTTTGGATTTGAGGCAGAGCTTATCAACGATATGATGACGAGCTATCTTCCGCCGAAGCCGCGGGAGGTCTTCCTCCAGAAGCTGAAGAAAGGAGGTTATTCCTTCGGCATGAGGTTCAGACCCGAGGGCATAGTGGAAATCTATCATGATGATGAAACCCGGGAGTTCGGCAGCATATGGATGCTCCTCGAATACATGAGGAAGCACCTCTGAAATTTAAATTTCTTTTTTTCTGCCTTCAAGCT
>JALSON010000344.1 GCA_026986455.1 Thermococcaceae archaeon
TAAAGACGTTGAGCGTGCAAGAGAGGAACACCCAAGGGCAAAGCTTATGGTTCACCCCGAGTGCAACCCCGAGGTGCAGGAGAGGGCGGATTTAATAGTCTCGACCGGCGGAATGGTTAGAAATGCCTGCCAGCACGACGAATGGGTCGTCTTCACCGAGAAGGAGATGTGTTACCGCCTGCAGAAGCTCTATCCCGATAAGAAGTTCCACCCCGCGAGTGAGGATGCTTTCTGCATTGGAATGAAGTCAATCACGCTCAAACACATCTACGAGTCCCTCAAAGAAGAGAAATACGAGATTGAGGTGCCCGAAGAAATTGCCAAAAAGGCCAAGCAGGCGATAGAAAAGATGCTGGAGATGAGCAGGTAGTTAAGTACGGAGGGAAACTTTTCCATTTTCTTTACCTATAAACTGAACAAGGTGGTGATGATATGGTTTCCATTAACTATCTCCTGCGCTTTCTGGAGGAAGATGCCCCATTCGGCGATGTCACGAGCGAGGCCGTGATCCCTGAGGATCTGGAAGCCGAGGCCGTGATCATAGCAAAGCAGGATGGAGTTATCGCCGGTCTGGAGGAGGCTAAGGCCCTCTTCGAGCACCTCGGTGTTGAGGTGGAGCTCAAAGCAGAGGACGGCGATGCGGTGAAGAATGGCAATGTCGTTCTCAAACTAAAGGGCAATGCGAGGAAAATTCTCCTCGTGGAGCGCACGGCTTTAAACATCGTGGGGAGGATGAGCGGCATAGCCACCCAGGTGAGAAGGCTCATGGAGAAGGTTGGAGCCGTTAACCCGAATGTGAGGGTTGCCGGAACGAGGAAGACACTATTAAAGCCCCTTGACAAGAGGGCGATACTCATAGGCGGCGGCGAGCCTCATCGCTTCTCCCTCAGCGATGCCATACTCATAAAGGACAACCATTTAGCGTTGGTGCCCCTTGAGGAGGCAATAAGAAGGGCAAAGGCTTTCTCCATTTATAAGGTCGTTGAGGTCGAGGTGGAGAGTCTGGAGGATGCTTTAAAAGCCGCTAAAGCCGGAGCCGACGTGATAATGCTCGACAACATGACGCCGGAGCGGATTGAGGAGGTCCTTGAGGCTTTAAAGCGCGAGGGGCTGCGCGAGAAGGTCAAAATCGAGGTGAGCGGCGGCATAACGGAGGAGAACATTCAAAGCTATGCAAAGCTCGACATCGATGTTATAAGCCTCGGGGCTTTAACGCACAGCGTGAAGAACTTTGACGTGAGCCTGGAAATATTAAAGGGAGATTAATCTTACCTCAATTCATTTATGAGGCGTATCGCACATAAATCCCCGCACATTGAGCAGGCTTCCGTTGAGGTTGCCCTATTTTTCCTTATTTCCTCAAAGCGTTCTCTGTCCGCTGCGAGCTCAAATTGCTTCTCCCAGTCCAGGGAACCCCTTGCCAGGCTCATGGTGTAGTCTCTCTTGTAGTCCTCCTCGAAGCGCGTTAGGTTTACGGCATGGGCAGCGAGCTTCGTTGCTATTACCCCAAGGCGCACGTGTTCCCTAGTGGGCAAACCCAAGTGCTCCGCCGGTGTGACGTAGCAGAGAAAGTCCGCCCCATTCAAAGCGGCTATTGCACCCCCAATGGCCCCTGCTATGTGGTCGTAGCCCGGGAAAATGTCCGTAACTAAGGGGCCAAGTACGTAGAAGGGAGCGTTGTCCGTCGCGACTTTCGCCATCTTTATATGCATTGGGATCTGGTCTATCGGGACATGTCCAGGCCCTTCAACCATCGTTTGAACCCCAAATTCCCTCGCCCTTCTCACCAGGCGCCCCAAGATATAGAGCTCGCTCATTTGAAGTTCATCGCCAGCGTCCGGCAGACCGCCGGGCCTCATGCCATCGCCCAGGCTCAAGACCACGTCATACTCCTTTGCGAGCTCCAGAAGGTAGTCATAGTCCTTGTAGAAGGGGTTTTCCCTCTCCCAATGGAGTATCCATGCCGCGAGAAAAGTCCCGCCGCGCGAGACCATGCCAACCACGCGCTTCCTCCGCTTCATCTTTTCTACGACCTCTCTGGTAACTCCAACATGAATGGTTGTGTAATCAACGCCATCCTTGAAGTGCCTCTCCACGGCGTTCCACATGTCATCCTCACTCATCTCGATGATGGCCACTCCCTTCTTCAACTGCTCTTCGGCGGCCTGATATATGGGCACCGTTCCAACGGGCACGTCAACGGACCTCATGACTTTCCTCCTTATTTCGTCCAAATCGCTGCCCGTTGAGAGGTCCATTATGGTGTCCGCCCCGTACTTTACGGCTGTCCTCGCCTTCTCTATCTCCTCCTCAACGTTTACTATGTCTCTCGAGGTTCCGATGTTTGCATTGACTTTAACCCTCACACCCCTACCAACCGCAACCGGTTTTACCCAATCATGCCTTATGTTTCGGAAAATGACTGTATACCCCTTAGCAACGTTTCTTCTAAGTGTCTCAGCACTTATACTCTCGTATTCAGCAATAAACTCCATCTCTTCCGTTATTATTCCTTTTTTAGCGTCTTCTATTTGGGTCATTTTTATCACCGGGTTATCAATTTACAAAACAATGTTTTAGCCCCGGGTTAAAAATGTTTTGAGAAAAATTTATATTCAAGTTTTGACTTGAATATAATTGAAAGAATTAGCTTGAAGGTGGTTGCCATGGGAAGGTTTGAGATAATCGAGATGAAGGGAACCGAAAGACTGAAGCGCGGATTTGCCAAGATGGTCAAGGGCGGCGTCATAATGGATGTCACAAATGCGGAACAGGCAAGGATAGCCGAGGAGGCAGGAGCAGTTGCCGTTATGGCACTTGAGAGGGTTCCCGCAGATATAAGAAAGGCCGGTGGAGTTGCAAGGATGGCAGATCCGGAGAAGATTCAGGAGATTATGGATGCCGTTACCATCCCCGTGATGGCGAAAATCAGAATCGGCCACCATGCTGAGGCCCTCGCCCTGGAGGCTTTAGGTGTCGATATGATAGACGAGAGCGAAGTTTTAACGCCAGCCGATCCCTACTTCCACGTTGATAAGAGGAAGTTCAGCGTTCCCTTTGTCTGCGGTGCAAGGAACCTCGGCGAGGCCGTGAGGAGGATATGGGAGGGGGCGGCGATGATAAGGACGAAAGGTGAAGCTGGAACAGGGAACATCATCGAGGCGGTCAGGCACGTCAGACTTGTAAGCGAAAACATCAGGCTCATTCAGAGGATGACAGATGAGCAGATATACGGCATAGCTGAGAAGTTTGCGGAGCCGTACCTGAGGCTGGCCATTGAGGTGAGGGAAATAAGCGGTCTCCCGGGGCAGGTTCTTGAAAACGAGCCGGTTTATGAGGGCCACACATACAGGGACATTGTCGAGGGCATCTATAAGATTCTCCTTGAGATAAAGAAGCTCGGACGCCTTCCTGTGGTGAACTTTGCGGCAGGAGGGGTTGCAACTCCTGCAGACGCCGCACTGATGATGCAGATGGGCATGGACGGTGTGTTCGTCGGTTCTGGAATCTTCAAGAGCTCAAATCCACCAAAGATGGCGAGGGCGATAGTTGAGGCGGTAAATCACTGGGATGAGCCCGAGCTCATAGCCGAGATAAGCAAAAACCTCGGCGAAGCGATGCGCGGGAAGGACATAGCCGAGCTTGAGGTCAGGCTTGAGGAGAGGGGAGTATGAGGGTCGGCGTTATCGGAGTTCAGGGGGCTGTGAGCGAGCACATCGAAGCCGCTAGGAAAGCGATGGAAAAGCTCGGCGTTAATGGCGAGGTTTTCTGGCTCAAAAAGAGAGAGCAGCTTAAGGGCATTGATGCAGTAATAATCCCGGGCGGGGAGAGCACGACGATTTCAAGGCTGATGGCTAAGAACGGCCTCTTCGATAAAGTCAGGGAGCTCGGAGAAGGCGGGCTTCCGGTTATGGGTACCTGTGCCGGTCTGATAATGCTCTCAAAGGAGGTCATCGGTGCAACACCGGAGCAGAGGTTCCTCGGGCTCCTCGATGTGCGCATTAACAGAAACGCATACGGCAGGCAGGTGGACAGCTTCGAAGCACCGCTGCGGCTTTCTTTTGATGACGAACCCTTCCAGGGTGTCTTCATAAGGGCACCGCGCATAGTTGAGCTCCTGAGCAGGAAGGTTAAGCCAATAGCATGGCTCGGCGACAGGATTGTTGGCGTTGAGCAGAACAACATCATCGGCCTTGAGTTCCACCCGGAGCTGACGGATGATACACGGCTCCACGAATATTTTTTGATGAAGGCCCTTTAGTTTAACAGTTTTTCATCCATTTTTGCCCAAAGGCTTTTTTTATTTTGCCATCAACGTGCTTAGCGGTGATCATGTGAAAACCGTTGTGTGCCCCTACTGCGGCTTCGGATGCAGGCTTCTCGTTGACCCGAAAACCATGAAGGTTAAACCCCACAGGGGCGAACCCAACAGGGGAAAGCTCTGCCCCAAGGGACTCCATGCTACCGAGTTCGTTCTTTCAGGGGACAGGCTCAGGCGGCCGCTTAAGAGAACGGGAGATTATCTAAAACCTGTGAGCTGGGGGAGGGCGATAGAGGAGATAGCCTCCCGGCTGCTGGAGATACGGGAGCTCTACGGCCCGGATGCCGTGGCTTTTCTCGCCTCCTCCAAGGTTAGCAATGAGGAGAACTACCTCCTGCAGAAAATTGCGAGGCTATTCGGCACGAACAACATAGACAACTGCGCGAGGCTGTGCCACGAGGCCTCGGTGCATGCTCTCAAGATGGCTGTGGGCACAGGAGCCCAGACAAATCCCTATGAAGACCTTGAGAGGTTCGGCGTCATCCTCATATGGGGCTACAACCCCGCTGAAACACACCCCGTCGTCATGGATTACATACGCCGTGCGAAGAGGAATGGAGCGAGGATAATCGTGGTGGACGTGAGGAAAACCACGAGCATGGCATTCGCAGATTACGGCCTGATAACGAGGCCCGGGACGGACATAGTCCTGGCCAACGCCCTCATGCACGTCATCATCCACGAAGAGCTCTACAATGAGGAATTCGTGAAGGCCAGAACAACCGGCTTCTCCGAGATAAAGATGGCCGTAAGAAAGTACACCCCCGAGTACGCGGAGAAAGTCACGGGAATCCCCGCAGACACCATAAAGGAAGTCGCAAGGGAGTTTGCTTCAGCCGGAAGCGGCGCTGTGATGTGGGGCATGGGATTAACCCAGCACGTTTCGGGCGTTGAAAACGTCCTTGCGGTTATAGATCTTGCCCTGCTCCTCGGCTACATCGGCAAGCGCGGTGGTCTCTATCCGATGCGCGGGCAGAACAACGTTCAGGGAGCGGCGTATATGGGAGCGCTGAGCGAGTTCCTCCCCGGCTATGTGCTTCTAACCGACGACAGATTCAGGAAGCGCGTTGCATCTCTCTGGGAGGTTGATGACCTGCCAACCGAGCGCGGCCTGTATCTAACGGAGCTCTGGGATGCCATAGAGAGCGGTGATGTCAGAGCTCTCTACATCGTCGGCGAGAACCCCGCCGTGAGCGAGGCCAACTTTACACGGGTCAGGAAGGCCCTCAAAAAGCTCGATCTCCTTGTCGTCCAGGACGTGTTTATGAGCAGAACCGCAAAGTATGCCCACTATGTTCTCCCTGCCTCAGCCTTCTGCGAGAAGGATGGCTCCTACATGAACAGCGAGCGCAGGATTCAGTGGAGCCACATGGTGTGCAGACCGATGGGAGATTCAAAGCCCGACTGGGAGATTCTGACCATGCTCGGCAAAGCCCTTGGTTTACCGGGCTTTGATTACAGTTCGGTTGAAGAAATCACCGCCGAGTACTTCCGCCTCTTCCCTGAGCTTGAGGACAGGAGTGTTGAGGAGCTCAAGCAGGGCGATGGGATATTCCTTCCGAAGAAGAGACTCCACACGTGGGAATTTGCAACAGAGGACGGAAGGGCACGGCTCATAGCGGTGGAGCAGATATCCCCCTGGGAGAAGCCTGATCAGGAATATCCATTCATTCTGACGACAATACGGCTCATAAGCCACTACAATACCGGCGAGATGACCCTGCGGAGCCCCTCGCTCCTCAAGCTGATGGGGGAGTCCAGGGTGCTGATAAACCCTGATGATGCAAGGATGCTCGAAATCCGTGATGGTGACTGGGTTGAGATTGAGACGAGGCGCGGAAAAATCAGGATGCGCGCAAAGCTCGGAAATATCCAGAGGGGCGTTGTTGCGGTTCCCTTCCACTTCAAGGCCAACAGACTGACGAGCGATGCCCTCAACAAGGCAGGGACACCTGAATTCAAGTTTTCGGCGGCGAAGGTGAGGAAACTTGAGAGAGGCTAATGTTTAAAAGTTTCTTCCCCAATCTTTAATCATGTCCAAGGTGATAGTTGCCGTGTATAGAGGGGACGTTATAATTCCCCTCGAAAAGCTCAACATTCCCCAGGGTGCGAAGCTTCGGATAAGGATAGAGGAGATTGAAGAGAGAGATGCCCTCAGGGAGCTGGGGTACCTAAAGCTCCTCAAGGAGGGAGAAGATGCCAAGGAGCTCTTTGAAATTTGAGCAGGGAGATATAGTTCTTCTGGAGCTTCCTTTCACAGACTACCTGGGAAGCAAACTCCGGCCGGTTTTAGTCGTTAGTTCTGACGAACTGAACTCAGTGAGTAGTGATGTGATAGTCCTGAAGATTACTAGTAAGCCCCATTTTAAAGAGTTCCAAGTTGAGCTGACTCAGACCGACCTTCTGAGCGGGAGGTTAAAGAAGAAAAGCGTTATCGACTGCTCTTCTGTTTTCACCGTGGAGAAGTCTCTTGTGATCAAAACGATAGCCCGAATACGGCCGGAGAAACTTGAAGAGATCAAACTTACGCTGAAGAAGACATTTGGGATGGATTAAAACTCAAAAGCCCACTCCGGGTACTCCCCCGTGAGGCACGCCAGGCAGAGGTCTTCCCTGCCCACCGCCCGCTTCAGCCCTTCAACGCTCAGATAGCGGAGGGAGTCAGCCCCGATGCTCTCCCTTATATCACCAACACTTTTCCATGCCGCTATCAGCTCATGCCTTGTAGGAATGTCTATGCCCATGTAGCAGGGATACCTGATCGGGGGGGAGGCTATCCTCACATGCACCTCCTCAGCCCCCGCTCCCTTCAGCAGGGAGACTATCCTGCGCATAGTGGTGCCCCTGACAATGGAATCATCAACGAGAACAACTTTTTTGCCCGAAACAACCTCCACAACCGGAGAGAGCTTG
>JALSON010000345.1 GCA_026986455.1 Thermococcaceae archaeon
CCGTACCTGTAAAGCCCCCTCCTGTTTGTGTATAGCCTCGCCCTGACTCTGTGCTGTATCTCCCTTATCCTTCTGAGGGCATCCCTTATCTCATCTTTTGTGCCCTGAACGGTTATCTTCAGGGAGTTCAGCTTTCCGTGGACATATATAAAGGCAGGAACGCGAAGCCTCTGAAGCTCCTTCATGAACTCCTCCTTTTCAGCATCATCCCTCACATGTATAACAATGACTTTTTTTGCCACCATATTTCACACCGTCAGCTGAAGCTTTCTGTAGAGGGTTGAGGTCTTCCTCGTCTCGACGTTTCCGCATTTGGGGCATATAAGCTGGCTTCCCCTCCTGACAAGCGGACTCCTGCAGCGGGTGCAGAGGGCATAGACGACCCCGAGGTCAGGATTTCTCGTTGTGAGCTGAATTGGACTTTTCTCATCCGTTAGTACCCTGGCCCGTATTATGTCGCCGATTTTGAATTCCTTCCTCATATCCTCAACATACCCCTCTCTGACCTGCGAGATGTGAATTCCGGCCAGTTTGGATGTTGCTATTTCCCTGTAGCCCCCTCTGCCCTCAATTTTTGAGAGCTGGATTATGGCCGCCTGCGGCTTTACCTCTATGACCTTGCCTATCACTATGTCTCCGACCTTGGGCAGGGGAGGTACGTCAGTTACGGGCTCAATGCGGATTTCCATCTTTTTCTCGTTTATTCTAACCTTTCCGGGTATCATTGCATACAGTTCTCCGTTCTCCTCTATGACCCCCTCTCCCGGAAGATACTCCTCTATAACCCCAAGGTAATCGCCCGGGATAACAAGTGTGCCTTCCCTGATTTTTTTCTTTTTATCCATCCGCCACACCTCAAAAGGTTTCTGTGATCTAATCTTTTAAGCTTGCCGCTGGATTTATAAGGCTGAAGAAAAAGGTTTTAGTAATTGAATATGAGCTTACGGTGGTGGTAGAGATGAGAATGCTCCTGATCCATAGCGACTATCTTGAATATGAGGTTAAGGACAAGGCTATAAAAAGCCCGGAGCCGATAGGCGATGAGATGAAAAAGGGAAGGCTTGAGGAGGTATTGGCTGTTTTCATAAGCGTTGAGAAGGTTGATGAAAGCGGTCCGGAGGAGGTCGTTCGAAAGGCTGTTGAGGAAATAAAGGGTGTTGCTTCTCAGGTTAAGGCGGAGAACATATTCATCTACCCCTTTGCCCACCTCAGCAGCGAGCTTGCAAAGCCGGATACTGCCCTCGATGTCCTCAGAAAGATTGAGGAGCACCTTAAGGAGGAGGGTTACAGCGTAAAGAGGGCTCCGTTCGGCTACTACAAGGCCTTCAGGCTGAGCTGCAAGGGGCACCCGCTGGCCGAGCTTTCAAGGACGATAGTGCCGGGCGGAGAAAAGGCCGAAGAAGAGGTTTCGGAGGCACTGAAAAAAGAGGAAGAGCTGGTAAGCTACTGGTACATCCTCACACCTGAGGGTGAGCTGGTTGAGGTTGATAAGTTCGACTTCACAGGCCACGAGAACCTCAGGAAGTTTGCCAACTACGAAATAAGCAAGAGCAGGATCGCCACCGAGGAGCCTCCCCACGTCAGGATAATGCTTGATCAGGAGCTCGTCGACTATGAGCCGGGAAGCGACCCAGGAAACCTGCGCTACTATCCGAAAGGCAGGCTCATCAAGTCCCTCCTTGAGCTGTACGTCACGGAGAAGGTCATCGAGTACGGTGCCATGGAGGTTGAGACGCCGATCATGTATGACTTCGAGCACCCGGCGCTTGAGAAGTACCTCAACCGCTTCCCTGCGAGGCAGTACGTCGTCAAGAGCGGGGATAAAAAATTCTTTCTCCGCTTTGCAGCATGCTTCGGCCAGTTCCTTATAAAGAAGGATGCAACGATAAGCTACAGGCATCTGCCGCTGAGGATGTACGAACTGACGAGGTATTCCTTCAGAAGGGAGAAGCGCGGTGAGCTCTCCGGACTGAGAAGGCTGAGAGCGTTTACAATGCCGGATATGCACACCGTCGCTAAGGACTTAAAGCAGGCGATGGACGAGTTCAAGAAGCAGTACAAGCTCAGCATGGAAGTGCTCAGGGGTGTGGGACTAACACCGGAGGACTATGAGGTTGCAATACGCTTTACTGAGGACTTCTGGAACGAGAACAGGGACTTTGTTATAGAGCTCGTCAGGATAATAGGCAAGCCCGTCCTCATAGAGATGTGGAAGCAGAGGTTCTTCTATTTCATCCTGAAGTTTGAGTTCAACTTCGTGGACAACCTCGACAAGGCTGCCGCCCTCAGCACGGTTCAGATAGACGTGGAAAATGCGGAGCGCTTCGGCATAACCTACTACGATGAGGAAGGCAAGGAGAAATATCCCCTCATTCTCCACTGCTCTCCGAGCGGTGCTATCGAGAGGGTCATGTATGCGGTTCTCGAAAAGCAGGCAAAGCTAACGAAGAGGGGCACAAAGGCAATGCTCCCGCTCTGGCTCAGCCCGATACAGGTTCGTGTCATTCCGGTCAGCGATGATGTTCTGGACTATGCCCTCTATATTGCAGGAAAGCTCGAAGGGGCAAAGATTCGTGCGGATGTCGACGATACTGGCGACAGGCTCAACAAAAAGATAAGGAAGGCCGAGAAGGAATGGGTGCCCTACATCATTGTCGTGGGCGAAAAGGAGAAGGAGCAGGGCACGGTTACGGTGAGAAGGAGGGCAGGAGGCCAGTCAGAGATGCAGCTTGAAGACCTCATAAGGGAGATAAAACAGAAGACGGAAGGCTTCCCGTACAAGCCGAGGCCATTGCCGCTGCTCCTCTCAAAGAGACCGAAGTTCAGAGGATGATTCTCTCTGCTTTTATTTTCATTCTCCTTTTCGGCCTTTCAGCTCTGCGCCTGTATGTGATGCCAATCCCTTAAAGGGTGCCTTTGTTGAGGCCGATTTTCCTTATTTTAAGCCTCTCTGCCCTTTCCCCCGTTGCCCTGAGCTTGTATGCCGTGGGTTCAAAATCCTCAAAGGGCGCTTTTACAACGTGGAGTGTTTCTTTGAGACCCTCATCGGTCAGTTTTGATGAAGCGACAATGACGTAGTCGCTCAGGCTCGCCACCCATGCCACAAACCGCCTGGAAACCACGTCCCTGTTAACCGGCAGCACCAGCACGGATTCGGGCATTGTTCTCGTCTTTTCGGCGATTGTGGCATTCAGGAGCTTCAGGGTGACCTCCTCACCGAGCATAAAGGCCGCCCCATCGAGGGTGTGCACCAGCCTTATAACAGTTCTGTGATGCATTTTCGGCAGCACAATCCGTTCATACAGCACGTTGATCTTGGGGTTTATCGTCTCGGGGTCAACGTTCTCAAGATAGAAGAGATTCTTCACATCAAACCTCACGTTGTATTTGGAGCCGAAGACATCTATGATTATGAGATTGTCCTTTTCAAGCTCATCCACTATGTTTAGCCCAACCCACGCTCCCGCCCGCAGCAGGTTCGGGAACGGGAGGTTGTAGTTTGATATGCTCCCGAATCCGCCCGCATCCATCTCCCTCTTCAGAAACGCAAATCCCAGCATCCATGCTGAGGAATAGGTGTCATATATTATCGACACTATTGAATTGTGGGGGAGCCGGTTCCTGAAAAGCGCACTCACGATTTCCTCCTCTTTTGATGACATTCTTCTCCCCCAAACCGGTGATTATTTATAAACTTAAAAATTTTTCGCCGATAAAATGTAATCCTGATTTCCGTCATATTCCTGTCTATGCGTTTTGTTTGCTTGAATGTCTCCCTATGAGCACTCTTCCAAAGGTAAATCCCCTCAAGAGCACCCCCTCAATATTCAGAGTAATGTGTAAAAAACATCAGTCCCTGAAATTATCAAATGTCTCCCTGATGAAGTCCCGGGCTTCATCGCTGAACTGTTCCATCGGAACCTCCTTGCCAAACTTGTCCCTGACCTTGCCGTCCCTGAAGTTGATTTCAAACACCTCATAGCGCTCCTCGCTTTTTTCGTGGATTCTTATTCCGTGCCATTTCAGGTGGGCTGCAACGCTGTCTATGTCCACATATTTCCCGCACTCCTCACACCTGTAGAACTGCCAGAAAACATAATCCTGTCCCGGCATCATGTTTGCCTTCAGGTGCTCTATCAGCATGCCGCCGAGGTACTCATAGAAGTCCTCCTGAAGCAGCTTTCCATCCTCCTCGATGGTCTTAAACCCGCTCCAGATTATATGGTCGTTTATATCCGTCAGCGTTGCCCTCACGTATTTGAATGTAAGTATAAACGCCCCGTTGTGGATGTAAAATACGTTCTTGTCGGGAACCACTATCAGGTCAATCCCCTGCCCCTCCTTAACCTCGCTGAGCTTTTCCGCCTC
Organism: Thermococcaceae archaeon; assembly: GCA_026986455.1. GTDB lineage: Archaea > Methanobacteriota_B > Thermococci > Thermococcales > Thermococcaceae > Thermococcus. The sequence goes on from JALSON010000345.1 coordinate 4,369, forward strand.
TCCCTTATCTCCCGCAATCCTGATTCTAACGACCATGTTGCTCCTCTTGTGTATCCCCAAGATTTTATCCTCATAAAGCTCCCAGTGATAGTCATCGAGGGTTCTTACCCTTGCATACACCTTTTTTATCCTATCCCCCAGCTCCTCGTATTTCATTCACACCACCTGGTGAAGAATCTCCGGGAACCTTAATAAAGGTTAGCGGAAAAGTTTAAAAAGAGTTGGAACCTGTCCTCCGGCGAGGTTTTCAAAGAAAAGCCGGAATCACCTTCCAAAACGTCTTTCTCTCCTCTGATACTCCCTGATTATCCTCAGAAAGTCAATTTTCCTGAATTCGGGGAAATAAACATCAACAAAGAAAAGCTCGCTGTATGCGATCTGATACAGAAGGAAGTTGCTTATCCTGATTTCCCCGCCGGTCCTGATCACTATGTCCGGGTCGGGCATGTTGGGAATGTAGAGGTAGCGTTTTATCAGCTCTTCGGTTATGTCTTCCCTCCTTATCCTGCCGGCCATCACGTCATCGACGATTTCCTTAACGGCATCGGCTATCTCGCTCCTGCCCCCGTAGGCAATCGCTAAGTTGAGGTGGTAGCTGTCATATTTCCGGGTCGCCCTCTCCGCCTCTTCAGCCGCCTCTCTAACGTTATCGGGGAGGAGCTCCTTTCTCCCTATCACGTTTACCCTTATGCCGTATCTGTGAACCCTTTCATCATGAACGAGCTCTCTGAACTTCTTCTCAAAGAGATCCATCAGTGCATTAACCTCCTCCTGAGAACGTCTGAAGTTCTCGGTTGAGAATGCATACACCGTTATTGTCCTTATACCCAGCTCCCGTGCCCACTCCAGAATCTCCTCAAGCTTTTCAGAGCCGAAAAAGTGGCCGTACCAGGGGGGCTTCTCATATTTTCTCGCCCATCTCCTGTTGCCATCCATGATTATGGCCACATGCTTCGGAACCCTTCCGCATGATTTGACCTTCTCAAGCAGGTATCTCTCATATAAATCATACACCGGCCGGAACAAAATATGGGGAATGTGGGAAATAACACGGTAAAGCATTTCTGGTCACTCTATCCTCTTCCTTCCCCTGAGATGCATTTCGGCGAGTTCCATATAGATTTCGGCGTTTTTCTTCGTCATTTCAATTTCCTTTTCATTGAGCTGTCTGACAACCTTCCCAGGGACTCCAACCACGAGGCTGTAGTCTGGAATCTCCTTCCCCGGAGGCACCAGAGCCCCGGCTCCCACTATCACATGCCTGCCTATCTTTGCGCCGTCAAGGACTATCGCACCCATTCCTATGATGGTGTAATCCCCTACCCTCGCTCCATGGACAACCGCGTTATGGCCCACTGTGACGTACCTGCCGATTATGGTTGGAAGGCCGTGGGAGGTGTGTATGCTAACGTTGTCCTGTATATTGGAGCAGCAGCCGATATGAATCCGCTCTATATCCCCCCTCAAAACGGCAGATGGCCAGACGCTCGTCTTTTCTTCGAGAACGACATCCCCTATGATATAAGCATTTTCATCCACAAAAGCCGTGTCGTGAATCACAGGCCTCTTTCCGTTTAGCTCGTAAATCGCCATGAGCATCACCAACTCAAGCTCATCCAGAGCCTTTATAAATTTTTCATGGATAGAATTATGGGGAATAATCATGAAGTACCGCAGGGGAGCGAGCGCTGAAAGAGAGCTGATAAAGATGCTTGAGAAGAACGGATTTGCCGTGGTGCGCTCTGCGGGGAGCAAAAAAGTTGATATCGTTGCCGGAAACGGGAAGCTCTTCCTCTGCATCGAGGTCAAGAGCACGAAAAACAACTGCGTGTATTTCAGCCAGGAGGACATGGACAAGCTCCTTGAGTTTTCTTTTCGCTTCGGCGGAAAGCCCATCATAGCTGTGAAGTTCATCAACAACGGCTGGTATTTCTTCTATCCGGAAAAGCTAACAAAAAACGGTAAAAACTACAAGCTCAGCCTGCAGAAAGCCAGACGTGCGGGAAAGAGGTTTGATGAGGTTATAGGAAAACAGAAATCCCTGAGCGAGGTGATAAAAGGTGAGATTTAAAGGCATTCTGCTGCTGATGGTTCTCATGCTCGGCATGATGGCAGTCCATGTTTTCGCCTATCCATTAATCTCTGTTCAGGCGATGCGTGATAATTTTGAGGCCAAGCCTGGGGATACGATTATCATCCCTGTCAGAATAACGAACCTCGGAAATGAAAGCATCAGCAACGTTACACTCTATGTCACCGGCCCTGACTCCGGTTTTAAATATCAGACCAGAACCATAAAAACCCTACCTGCGAATCAGAGCATCCTGGAGACGCTAATAGTCCGGGTGCTGTCCCCAGATGCCGGCACATATTCTCTGAAGGTTGTTGCATCCGCAGGTTCGAGCTTTGCAGAGGACACCGTCAGCGTCCGGGTTCTGGCAAAGATTGACTACTCCCTTGCCATCAACGTGAGCGATAAATACCCCTATGGCAGCGATGTTGTGGCGGAGCTCCTCGTTAATTCAACATCCAACACCCCGATAATAGGAACCATAGATTTCTACCTCTATCAGAATCAGGATAAGGCGAAAAATAAAAGGGTCATCAAGTCGTATTCCTCCACAGTATACATCGGGAGCAGGGACAGCTGGAAATACCGGCTCTTTCTTCCCAAGCCGGAACCCGGAAAATACACGCTGGTGTTAAAGGCAAACTTCTACGGCAACAGCAAGATGATAAACAGGAGCTTTGAGGTGTATCAGAGAATCCTCAGATACAGGGCGGAGTTTCGTGATGGCGCGGTAGTGGTCACGGTAACCGATGGGAA
>JALSON010000346.1 GCA_026986455.1 Thermococcaceae archaeon
ATAATCCGCTGCTTGTACTGGTTCACGTTCTCTGGATAGGTTATGTCGTATCTCCCCTTCTGGACGCTCATACCGCTGCCGTAGAGGCTCCACTCACCGGGAAGGACTTCGTTAAGGACGTGCTCCAGCAGGTGCATCGCTGTGTGAATCCTCATGAGCTTATACCTGTAGTCCCAGTCGAGCTTGAGCTCGACTTCGTCGCCGACACTGAACCTCTCCGGCTCGGCAACGACGTGCCAGACGTTTCCCTCCTCATCCTTATAAACGTCGAGAACCTCCACGCCGCTTATCCAGCCTTTGTCGTGGGGCTGTCCGCCGCCGGTCGGGTAGAAAATCGTCTGATCCAGCAGGAGGGCGTTCTCTCTGACTTCAAGAACCTTCGCCTTGGCTTCCCTCAAATATGCGTCCTCGTAGTAGAGTTTGCGCGTCATCTGAATCACCTGAAAAAGAATAGAGGTTAAAAGTTTAAATGAATATCGAAATGCTAACGCCTCTTGAGGATTAAGAGTGTAGCACCGATAAGGACGATGGCACCTGCTATGCCCGCTATCTCCTTTGTGCCGAGTGCTGAGCCCTTCCCCTCTGGAAGGGTGTATTCAATCTGAACCTTGCTCACGTTCCCGAGGAGCTTCTGGACGTCGTCGAGGAGCGCCCCGTAGCGTATGTATACATTGGATATTACCGTTATGTTGTTGTCCTTTACCGTGGTTTTCAGGGTGAACCTGTTTCCGTTCACGTCCCTGTTTATCTCCTCAGGGAGCTTGACGATTTTGGCGCCCTTCGGGAGCAGGAACTGGATTTTGAGGGTCTGGTTTGTTTCCTCCTTTGCCCTGTAGGAGATGCCGTTGAGTGCGCCGAGGGTTGGGTCGAAGGAATACTCATACGTCCCGTTTACAACCTTCGTGAAGTTCTGAACGAGATAGCGCGTCTCAAGAATCAGGGGGCCCTTGTCGTTGAGCCCGTATATCTGGGCACTGGCGTTCTTTATAACAACCCCCTGCGAGGAGAGGTATTTAACATTGTTCTGAAGGATCATGTTGGTCGCATTCTTGACCCCCAGCATCTTGATGTATGCCTTGAAGTAATCGACATCCTGTTCGGGCTTCACGAAAATCTGCCTTGTGGTTAGCTCCGTATCGGTGCTGTCAAGGACCTTCGCTATTATCTCCTGCATAACGACGGACGTCTTGTACTGCTCCTTGCCCGGTTTCGGCGTTGTGTACCTGACGTAGAAGGTGTCGTACTTGCTGAAAAGGGCCTTATAGCCCTCTGGGCCGAGATAGGCCTCAAGTATTATATCCGAGGAAACGATAACGGTGTTGCCCTTCACCTCGGATCTGACATAGAACTTGCTGTGGTTGAACTCCATCGTGTATGGCTTGGGATACTCAAGGAGCTTGGCATCCTGCGGGAGGTGTATCACGAATATGTTCCTTATTTCACTTCCGTAGGGAAGTCCCGAATCCGGAACCGGCGACGTCGCAAGCCCCCTCGTCGGATCCAGAATCATCTCCCAGTATTTGCTGTATGAATAATACTTTGCGAAGGACTTTGCGTATGCCGTGAATACGAGGGTGACGTTGTGCGTTCCGTTGTAGACCCCGAGGAGATGGAGGGTCTGATTGGTTGTCTCCAGACCTGAGTTCTTCAGCTGGGCGATGTAGTTGCCCAGAAGCTGCGCCTCATATTTCTTAATGGCCTGTTCGTTCGTCATGTTCGTCTGGTTAAGTATCCGGGACACAAACTCATCTATCCTGCTCTGGGGGCCGAGCAGTGAGTTTTTCATTATTATTTTAGCATCCCCGTTATCCGACAGGAACACCTCCATGTAGAACTCCTCTTTATACGGTTCGGAGCTCTTGGAGCCAGCGGCATAAACCGAGCCCACAAGAAGAGTGCCCAGCATCAAAAAAGCCAGAGCCAAAGCCATCAACTTCTTCATGTCTCATTACCTCCATTGTGATATCCTAAGAAATAGCGTCATGTTGGGGTATTTAACCTTATCCCATGCCGCGGGCTGGTTCAACACTCCAACCGGATTTCAGACATCCGCACCAGCAGAAGGCGGGATATGGCAGGGAAATAAAAAAGAAGGGGGCACATCACTCCCATTTGCTGAGGTCGATTTCTCCCTCGGTCTTTGCGACGATTGTGGTTCCCGTGAGGTCTCCGGTGACGTTGACCATCGTCCTGCCCATGTCAAGGATTGCGTCAATACCGAGGATCATGGCATAGGCCGCGGCAACGCTCGGGTCGGTCAGCGGCAACCCAACGCTCTGGAGAACCATGGCGAGCATTATCGCACCCGCTCCGGGGACACCTGCGGTTCCGATGGAGGCCAGAACGGCGGTGAGAACCACGGTGAGCTGCTGTGAAACGGTGAGGTGCTGGCCTATGGCGAGGGCTATGAAGAAGGTACAGACACCCTGATACAAAGCTGTTCCGTCCATGTTAATCGTCGCACCGAGGGGCAGTGTGAAGGAGTATATACCCTTATCAATCCCCATCTCCTCCCTGGCAACGCGCATCGTAACGGGCAGCGTGCCGCTTGAGCTCCTTGTAACAAACGCCGTAAGCATTGCATCTTTGGCCTTCTTGAGGAACTTGAGCGGATCCATGCCGAAGATCTTCAGCAGGGAGAAGTATACAATGATTATCTGAAGGAAGAGGCCCAGATAGACGGCAAACGTAACCTTCGCGAGCTGACCGACGACCTTAATGCCCTGCTCCGCCATGACGTATGCTATCAGAGCAAAGACACCTATCGGAGCATACTGCATGACGCCGCCCACAATCTTATACATTGCCTCGGCGAGACCGTTTATGGCGTTGAAGAGTGTGTATGCACTCTTTTTGATGAGCTCATCTTCGCTCTCCATGAGGTATGTGAGGGCTATTCCAAGAACTATGGCAAAGAATATCGTCGGCAGAACCTGTCCGCTGGCCAATGCCCCGAAGGGGTTCTTTGGAATTATGTTCAGCAGCGTCTGAACCATTGAGGGAGCGCTCTTGGCAGAGAACTTTGCCCCAGTGGCGAGGTGAAGCCCAAGACCGGGCTTGAATACCCTTGCCATTATGATACCAAGTGCAACTGCAAAGGCCGAGGTGGTCAGATAATAGACCACTATCTTGACACCGACTTTTCCAAGTCTTGCGGGGCTTATGCTTGCTGCACCGACAACGAGGGATGCAAACACTATTGGCATCACTAACATCTTCAGCAGCCTGATAAAGACGTCACCGAAGGGCTTGATGTATGTCTTAACTGCACCGGCATAGCCGTAATGTCCTGCTATAAGACCAAAAACAACACCAAGAATTAAACCCAAGAGGATTTTCTGAAGAATCGGGTAGTCCAGATAGGACCTGAGCAAACCTTTTTGCACCATTCTACCACCCCTGTCCCTTAAGCAGCAGGTAGAGACAGCGGTTGACAGTAATGTTCATCCCGGTATATTAAGTTTTCCGCTGGTACGGAATCATCAAAATTGAAAGGAAATCATTCAAATCTGAGAGAAACATCACCGTAGAAGACCCTGATTCTGCCGCCGGGAGTTTCGAGCACGAGGGCACCCTCCCCCTCGATATCAACTGCCATTCCCACCATCTCCATTTTGCCATCGGTGATTTTCACGTTCCTCCCGAGAACGAAGCACCTCTCCTTAACGGCCGACAGTATGGCATCCATACGGCCTTTCAGAAAGAGACCATACCACCTGTCGAGATTTTTGAGGAGAGCCTGCAGAACGCCGTCCAGCGACACTTCCCTTCCCAGAAGAAGCTTCATCGAGGTTGCGGTTTCCTCCAGCCCGGGAGGGATTTCGTTGTTCACATTCAGTCCGATTCCGAGGATCACAAACTCCCCGAGCCTGCCCTCCGTCAGGATACCGCAGATTTTTTTACCATTTGCCCACACGTCATTGGGCCACTTTATCCCCGCCTCGATTCCGAATTCAGAGAGGGCATCAACAACCGCCAGAGCCCCGATAAAGACGATTTTAGGAATATCTGCGGTGCGGGTACGGGGCTTCAGAATAACGCTCATCCAGAGGCCGCCTTCAGGCGAAGCCCACTCCCTGTCCCTCCGCCCTCTGCCCCTTGTTTGCCTTTCCGCCACGACGACAGTCCCCTCCGGCGTTTCAGAAGCTATACTCTTAGCGTAATCGTTTGTGGATGAAACCTCTCGGAGATAGATTATTTTTTTTCCAATAATTCCTTTTCTGGGATTGAGCATTTCATCACCAAGAATTACTTATTATAATGACTTCATAAAATATCTGCTCGATTTATGTATCACCAGCAGTGTCTATCGTTTTTTTGCTTACTTTATTTTGTGGTGTGCTAAAAATGTATGGGAAAAGTTTTTATGTTTTATTTTTAATTGAAGTTAGGTGATTTAATGAGCAGGAGGATTGGATTAGTACTTGCAGTTTTAATGCTTGGAGTGACTTTCAGCACAGCAGTAACTCAAAACCTCGCACTCGCAGAACCCACCAACAACCCATACCAAGCCTTCTGGAGCATCCTCAACCGGGAAGCAGAATTAATCATCAAACTCAACTCCACCAACAATACAACACTGGCCGAAGAATTAATTCAAAACTCCCAACTCGGAGCCCTCAACGCCATCAACATTTCAGCCCAAACCTGGCAGGCCTTAGAAGAACTAAAAACCTCCAAAGTCAAAACTTATTACTCCCCCGAAGAACTGCAGGAAATTGCCCAAAACATCAGCAAAAACGGTTTGCCAGAAGAAACCATTCAAACACTCAAAAAACAGGGATGGAGCGACGAAGAAATAAAAGCCCTGCAGGATTACATCGCAAAAAACAAAGACAACATCACCACAGGCTTCAACCTAACAGAATTCCTAGAAAACTTCAGCCAAGCATTCATCAAAGTGGCGTTTAAATACAATCAATATGAAGCATGGGCATTAGAAAAATGGAAGTGGAGGGATGCTAAAAGCTTTTCAGGAAATCTGCCAGCTGAGGAGAGTGTTAACCCCCTCCTAGCTAGGGACTGGGTAACTTTTTACGATGCATACCTTAACAGGAGTACAGCACAAATGCTGGATTCCATCAATTCCCTCTCCTCCACAACGTATGACATTATCACATCAGGCACCTTGAACAATCATATTAACCTACTTGAAGAGGGAAATGTCATCCTGAAGAAAAGATCACTCAACAATCTAAAATTTTATAGTGGCGGCTTCTTAGTCATCAACCTCACCTCGGTCTATGAGGATTGGAAAAACTTCAAGGAGATTACAGTGAATGACGTTTATTACTGGCCAACCACCCTCCAGGCTTACAAGCTCATGGGGCAGATTCATACTCTCTTGCAAGCAATAAAACTCGGAAACAGTAATCCTGAGACCCAGTGGATTCTGAATCAAAAAGTGGGGGAGTTAAAGGATGCACTCAGGGTTTACGTGTCAGAAACAAGAAGAGAAGTGCCGCTTAGGATCAAGCCCTCCCCACCAATTCACATTGAACCACCAAAACAGCCTATTAAAACACTGTCTGGTGACAACTCGAATTCCGCCGCATCAGAATCAACACCCTCAAAACCTGTAACCAGAATGACAAACAATACTGATCAATTCTCTGAATTCGCCCTTAATCCTGATGAGAATTATGGATTGATAAGCATTGAGAGAGTGGATGTTGTCGTTGACTCAAAAGACTCCCGAAGCGTTAGTTATCACGTTGAGGTCAAGCTTAAGGTTAAGCACAATAGAGTTTCACAGGTTCATATCAGTCTAAGCGATTCTAACGGAGACGATTCGGGTTACTACGATAATCTGGATTACGGTGAAACCACAACGTGGAAGAGCATGGAATTCACGGCTTACTTTGGCTCCGAATCATCAGTCAGCGTGTCCGGAAGCGTTACGGTTGATTACAAGTCCCATGATGGGTCAGCCCCCACAGCTGCTCCCGCCATAAGCGGTACTCGGGAAATGACTGCCTCAGCGGATTATTCCAAGGTCATTGAGAAGGAAAACATCATTGATCCCGCCAAGGTTGTGTTCTGTATAAAGCCCTCTGAGGAGAGTGTTAGCACCGGCTCGACAGTTATATTTAAAGTGCAGGTCTGGAATTACAATAATAGAACATTAACCGGTGTATATTCCGTTGATATTGGAGTTCCTGATGGGGATAGCATCACGAGCATTAACAGGCACGGTTCAATCTCAGTCCCCGCCAGCTCTTTCAAAGAAGCCACCATCGCAACAATCACTTACGGCAAAGCCAACACTTACCAGTACTCGGGCGTCTTCAGCTTTGAAGGTGGCAAGAAAAATGACGAAGGCTACATCACCGTGCACTCAGACGGAAGCACTTCGGGAAGCTTGAAAATCAGCAGCGTTAGCATTTCACCCCAAAAACCAGAGGACGGTGATAACGTGAGTTTCACGGTTAAGGTTAAGAGCACTTACCCAACAGGTCAGAATGCAGAGTTAGAGCTTTACGTTGATGGTAACTTGGTTGACAGTACTCAAGGAGTCATCAACGCTAACTCCGGGAAGACTTTCAACCTCCACTGGCTCGCCCGGCAGGGAGAACACTCCTACACAATCAAAGCTTATAGCCTTGCAGGAGGAGAAAAATTCACGGAGGATGAGAAGAACGGAGATATTGTTGTTCTGTTGAATGGGAATGATGAAGTGTGCGGATATGGGGATTACTGGATTTCGTGGCTTGATGTTATGCCGACTCTAGTAGTTGGTGATGGAAAAGTGCATGTTAAGGTTAAGGCAACGTACTGCCAGCCTCTTCCTGATGTGGGTGGTGGGAGGATACCCCTTTTAGATTTAAAGGGGAACGTGTATGTGGATGACCAGAAAGTAAGCTCATTCAATACTCTAGATGCTGGAAAATCTCTCAGTGTTGGAGAAACCGGGGTTATTGATGAATTTGATTGGCCTTTGAGTGCTGGAAATCACACCATACTCTTAAAAGTCAGGAATTTAAGCGGACTGCAGGAGGATATTAAAAACGAAACAGACAATATTACCGTGGAGGTGCTCCCTCACAATGAATATCCACTAAAACGTACGGAAATCTCATGCAATGATATCAAATTCAACTTTGAAGCCAGC
>JALSON010000347.1 GCA_026986455.1 Thermococcaceae archaeon
GACAAAATCATCCTCGGAGGCGTCGCTTTTGGAAAGGGAGGAAAGGTCACAGTCGGGGGCAGGGATGCCCGAATTCTCGAATGGAGCGATGGCATGGTGGTCTTTGAGATGCCAGAAATCAGGACGAAAGAGGCATGGGTCAACGTAACCGTCGAGAGCGGCGGAAAGAGGAGCAACGCTGTGAGAATAAGATATCTGAGCGGGGAGCAGAGGGCGGCGCTCCTTGTGGTAAACGGGAGCTACGTAAATGCAACTGGGCAGCTCTGGGTCAAAGGGGACATACCCGAGCTCGCGGAGCCCATACCCCTCTACAAATCGCCAACCGGCTACTACTTCCAGGTCGTGAGCCTTCCCGTAGAAGCCACTTTTGAGGTTCAGCTCTACAGGGGGAGCCCATGGGGCGAACTTGAGCCCCTGAACATCACGCTATACGGGAAAAGCAACGGCACCGTCATCCTCAGGAACAGGCCATATCCAAGAGAAAAGCATGAATACCGGCCGGTCTATGGAGCCATTGCAGTTCTCGGCCTGATATTAATACTGCTCTCTTTCAGGAGGCGCTAGTCCTCCTCCCATATGCTTTTCCACTCGAATGCATCCTCCCCCGCTTCTCCATCCGCCTCAACTTCAATCTGAATCTCCGGCTCCGCCCTGTGGAGTGTGAATGCCAGCCAGAGGAAGGCAAATGGACCCGTTAGAATAAGCAATAACAGGAGAAGAAGGGCTTTTTTGGTTTTTCCATCCGTGCCCTTCATATTATCACTCAAATCCGCTCTAAGAGCTTCTTTCTCTTTTCTTCGTACTCCTCCTGGGAGAGGACCCCCATATCGTAGAGCTCCTTGAGCTTTTTGAGCTTCTCAAGGGGATCCTCCTCTTTTCTGCTCGCAATCCTTCTGGATTCCATCCTTATGCTCCTGCTGACGACCTCCTTGGGCTTGTGTATCCACATCTCCTGACTCGTTAGATGCTTTTTACGTTCAATGCCCACGGGTTCAACCGCGATTCTGTTTATGGCCTCCTTTATGCCCTCAATTGCATCCCTGCTCTTTGATTTGTCCATCCTTTCAAGCTTTATCTCCTCCCCATCCTCTTTCCTTATGATGAACTCGGCATACATCTTTCCTATCTTCACATAAACCTCTTCGAGTTTTTCATATGGAACGGCCTTCATGTCGTATCTGCCGAACATCTTCTCATCAAAATAGATTATTCTCCTGTCCGTAACAATGAGCCATTTCGGCTTCTCCACACCCATTTTCTTCTTAATCGCAAACAGCACGTCTTCTCCGGGCTGAAGGTTTTCACCAATCCCTTTTGGGAGCTTTTCAACCATAAGTTTCACCTGTATCAGGTTGTGGATTGAAGTATATTAAGGTTGTTAAACGATGCTCACCGGTACCTACAGGATAGGATTGAGGCAGACGGAAATGAAGAACATAAAAAATTGATGCGGTCTTCGGTATGTGGGGTTTTAAGCCCGAATGGGGACTGAAAACGGAAGATGTGGGGCCCTGAAA
>JALSON010000348.1 GCA_026986455.1 Thermococcaceae archaeon
TGTATTTTGAGCGCTTCATGGTTATTCCTGTGTGCGGCGGGATATATGAACCTTTGGTGGCAACTCACTCAATGGAGAGAATATAGACCCCAAGGAACATCAAAACGCCGAAAAATGCTTTAACCTCTGTGAAGCTCTCCCCGAGGATCAGGAAGGCAAAGAGGGCGCCGATTAATGAGGAAGTCGAAAAAATTGCCCCCGTTTTCATGGTTCCAATCTCCCTGAGGGCAAATAAAAACAGCACGATGGAAAAGCCTATGCTGAAGGCACCGGCCGTCAGTATGTAGGGGAGGCTCTGGAGAGGAATGTAGAGGGGAATTCCAATTAGAGAAGCTAAAATTAACAGCGCACTCCCCCCAAACAGGCCCTTTAGAGAGGTTACCAGCAGCAAATCCCTCTTAACGCTCAGCAGCTTGCTCAAATTGTTGTCCACCGCCCATGAGAGGCCCGCAAGGATTATCAGGAGGTTTCCAATGACACCCCTGGCCAGCTCCACATCTCCAAAGCTCTCCGTCGAGATTACAGCAGCTCCAGTTAAGATCAGGAGAATTCCGGTAATGCTCCTTCGTGAGACTTTTTCTTTAAATACCAAAATGGCTATTAAAACGGTGAAAAGCGTCTCCGTATTGAGGAGCAGAGACGCATTAACGGCCGTCGTTTTATTTAAACCGAGCATGAAAGAAAGAGGAGCCAAAAAAGAACCAAAGAGAACTATAAGCGCCAGCAACAGGAAGTCCCGTTTTGAGAAGGTTTCCTGCGTCTCAGCTTTAAATTCAAGCCTTTTGAGGATTTTATCCTTAAGAGGCGTGAAGCGGAGGAGCATTAAGACTATTCCAGCTGTCAGATAAATGCTTCCCGCCACAACCAGCGGATGAACATTTCTAAGGGCGATTTTATTCAGCGTTGAGCTTATTCCAAAGAGCAGTGCCGCCGAGAGGGCGCTCACGTAGCCGTAGTGGTGGGTCATGTATTATCCTTGAAAAAAAGCCTTATAAGGTTGATTCACACGAAAAGAAAGAAGATAGCACCGAATCACACGGTTCAAAGATTCTTCACATCGCACAGCAGGGCATCTTTGAGACATCCCCCTTGAAGGAGAGCGCGACGAGCTTTATGGCCTCGCTCATTGTCGGGAAGACGTGGAGGGTGTCTGTGACCTCATCCACCGTCATCCTGTTCCTTATTATCATCACCGCCTCGTGGATAATTTCGGCGACGTTGTGGGCAAGGATATGGACCCCGAGGATTTCCTTCGTTCTGGCATCGACCACCATCTTTATGAGCCCCCTCTCCTTGCCGGTGATGAGGGCCTTCGGGACGTTCGAGAACTCCACCGTGCTGCACAGACACTTCGTGACCTTTTGCGCCTCCCCATCGGTCAGCCCGACGCTTGCAAGCTGCGGGTCCGTAAAGATGACCCTTGGCACTACCCTGTAGTCCATCTCAACGTTTCTGCCCTCAAGGGCGTTCCCCGCCGCGGTAAAGCCCTCCTTGGCGGCGACGGTCTCCAGCATGGGCTCCCCTATTACGTCTCCAGCGGCGTAGATGTCTTCACCAGCTTTCAGCGTCTCATCAACCACCACGAAGCCCTTCCCGTCGGTTTTAACATCGGTGTTCTCAAGACCCAACCCTTCAGTGTTGGGCCCCCTCCCGGTTGCGAAGAAGACGTATTCCCCTTCAAACGTCCTTTCCCTTCCCCCAACCTCGGCATGGACTTTAACCCCGCCGCCGGCCCTCTCAAGAGCCTTTATCCTCACGGAGGTATTCACGTTAATGCCCTCCTGGCTTAAGATGTCCTCAAGCTCTATTGCAAGCTCGGGCTCCACCTGGGGCATTATCCTGACGCTCCTCTGGAGTATGGTCACCTCAGCCCCGGCCCTCGCAAAGATCTGGGCAAACTCCAGCGCCTGGGTTCTCCCGCCGATAATCACAACCGACTCCGGGATGTCTTTAAGCTTAATGGCCTCAATGTATGTTAAAATCCTGTCCCTGACCTTCTCCACCCCTTTTATGGGCAGAATCCTCGCCCTTGCCCCCGTCGCAATGAGGGCCTTCCCAAACCCAACCTTCTCGCCGTTCACAAGGACTTCGCGGTTTGAGATGAACTTAGCTGATCCTTCAACGTAATCAACGTTCTCCAAACTTTCCAGAACCTTCTCATACTTTTCTCTCCTGAGAAACTTCACGAGCTCGTCTTTTCCATTTAACAGCTCTCCAAAATCGAACCTCTCCTCCCTAAGAACCATTCCGGCGTAATGGTGCTTTAAGGCCCTCTTCCTGAGCTCAAGAGCCGTTAGAATGTACTTTGTGGGGACGCAGCCGACGTTTACGCACGTCCCTCCAATCGGCCCTCTGTTGACCATGAGGGTCCTTACACCGAGCTCGTTGGCCCTCAGGGCAGCGGCAAAACCGGCGGCTCCGCCTCCAACAATGAGAAAATCATACTCCTTCATACCAACGGCCCCTTAAAATGTTAAAAAGGAGTCAGAAGTGCATGTGGCCGCATCCACCCCTGCGGTGCCCCATGTGGTGCCCGTGATGGCCACTGTGGGAGTGGTGGGAATGCCCCATGCCCTCCATTCCGGCGTATTTTTCGGGGTTTGCCTCGAACTCCGCCTTGCATCCCGGGGAGCAGAAGTAGTAGACCTTTCCGCCGTACTCGACCTTGAGCCCTGTGTCCTCGCTTACCTCCATTCCGCAGACGGGGTCAATCGGCATTCAGGCCACCTCCGCTTCGTAGCCGAACTTTGAGACAGCGTTAATCAAATCCTCAACCCTGAGCTTTGACTCATCGTATTCAACAACCGCTTTCTTCTCTTTCAGGCTAACCTCTGCCTTGGCCCCGATTTTTTCCAGTGCCCTCTTAATTGTCATGGCACAGTGCCCGCAGCTCATATTTTTAATGTTTAAGACGACTTTCGCCATTTGAATCACCAGTCTAAACTAAGCATGAAAGCTTATTGTTCTTATTCTTCCCAAAGTGAGAATAAGGAGGGGTTTAAACTTTAAAAATTAACAAACTCACAGCGAATCTATTATCGCCCTGAGCTTCTCCTCCATAGGTTTCATGAGCTCCACAACTTCCTCTCCGGCGATTCGCCAGGCAATGCTTGGAAGTCCAATGCCTATGTAAACACCATCCTCCCTCACATAGCCAAAAGCTGTGCAAGGCATCAGTGCTCCGATGTTGGGGTCAAGTTTAACGAGCTCCGCCACAACATCGCGGTCGCATATGAAGAGCACGTGGTAGTCCGCCACTATGCCATCTTCCCTTTCCACTATGCTCACGGGGATCCTTTCACCCACTATGAGGAGCCCCTCTTCCTCCACCTTCCTTTTGAGCTCCTCCCAGAGCTCGTCCAGATCCTTTTCAAATTTCTTAACATAGTAAAACTCCATCCCCATCACCTATGTCTCCACCATTATGCATCTATAAAAGCTGTACTCCACGCCTTCCTCATCGAGAAACCTGGCTATCTCATCGCTCTCCGCCCCCGGCTGGAACCAGAGCCTTTTGAAACCCGCTTCAACGGCTTCCTTTGCGACCTGAAGCCCCACGTGAGGAGGAACGACGAAGACTATAACGTCAACGTCCTTCGGAAGTTCCCGAACGCTTCTGTAGCACCTGAGGCCTTCAATCTCGTCATACTTGGGGTTAACCGGAAGAACTTCAAAGCCCTTTCCCATCAAATCCCTCAGGATTATGTTTCCGTACTTGTCCGGGTTAGGGCTTGCTCCAACGAGAGCTATCCTCCTGAAGCCATCCACATCCATCCTCCACACCTAAGCTGAAATCAATTTCACCCTTTTTATTCATTGCGGGCCAAAAATGAATAACTCAGGCCGCGCTCTCCGCGGCCTTCTTCTCGCGGTTCAGTGCCGGCCCCTCGCCGTAGGCCCTGATCACGAGGTAGAGGGCTGTTATGAGGTATCCAAATTGCACTATCACCCTCCCCCACTCCATGCTCACGGAGTAACCAAAGAGCACCGCGAAGACCGAGCCTATCGCTCCCTTGTGGTGCCAGATGCTCCCGCTCGGAATCCCAAGGTCGTATGCCTGGGCAGAGAACACTCCAAGGGAGTAACCCTCCTCCCCGGCCCACTCGGTAAGCTCGTGAGTGCCGTAGCCCGCAAGGCCGGCCGCCACGAACACGAGCAGTATTGAGCTGAAGTAGAAGAACCTCCTCAGGTCTATGCGCATCCCAACCCCATATATCAGGTACGCCAGCACGAGCGCCCCGGCCAGCCCGGCGGCGAGACCGAGGAGCGTCCCGGTTAGGTTCTGGGTCATGAAGGGCGTGAGGAAGAGAACCGTCTCAAGTCCCTCCCTGAAGACAACGATGAACGTGAATCCTATTAGAGCCAGGGGGGCTATTGACTTGCTCACCTTGCTCTCTATCTCGGCTTTGATGTTCTTCCCCTTGGTTGCCATCCAGTATATCATGCTGGTTAGGACTATCACCGCCAGGTACGAGGTTATTCCCTCGAAGAGCTCCTTCTCGGCCAGACCTCCGTAGAACTTCAGTATGCCGATTCCAAGGAGGACGCTGACGCCAACTGAAAGAGCGGTGCCTATCCATACGTCCTTTATCTGGTTTGCCCGGTTGGTCCTTCTCAGGTAGGCTATTATTATCGCCACTATTATGGCCGCCTCAAGGGCCTCTCTGAATGTTATGAGGAAAGCACCTATATCCATAACACGTACCTCCAAAATCTTTAGGTCAATCTAACATCTCTCGGAAGACCTTATGAACTTTATTTTTGCCAAATTGAAAATTCGAAAGCCCCGTCCGAAAATGACTCCGGATTCCACAGATGCACAGCAGTTCAAACCTGTTTCATTCGAGATTCAGACATATTTCTGAAAAATTCAAAGAATATGCCCGCCCTTACATTTTTCTTTTGAAAGCCTCGCCCTTCAGGGCGGGGAGGAGGTCAGCTCCAGAAAACAAGCAAACAAAAACCTGCAAAATGGAAAGTCATTCCACCTAGTGTTCACCTCAGGAGCCTTTTCCTGAAATAGACCGTCGCCGGACAGCCCGAACATTTCTTGCCATAGATGTAGCACTCCGTGCAGACCTTTCCGCAGGGGGCAACTTTTCTCGTTGGCTCCAGCTTGAAGTCAACGAACTCTGGATAGGCCGGAGACGAACCGAGGGAGACGTCCATCTCCTTAACTGACTCCATAGGCCGTATGGTGTTCTCTATGGTCGCCTCAAGGGCGGAGTAGCTCTCCGCTATGAGCGCCAGGTTTAGGTTGTACTTACCGGTCGTCGTGGCGACGAAGACAGTTCTCGGGCACCTTGCAAAAACATCGGCCAGCCTTTCCGCTTCATCCATGTTCCGAACCTTGAGGTTCACCACCGCGGAGACAAAGCCCCTCTTCCTGATGTTCAGCAGTGCCTGAACCCTTAAGTCCCCCCGCCTCTCCAGCTTTTCAAGCCTCTCCCTCGCGGAGGGGTGGCTTATCCCCAGCTCCCTCGCTATCTCGGACACCTTCATCCTGCCGTTCTTCCTCAGCAGGCGGTATATCAGCAGGTCGCGTTCGTCCATAGAACCACCTTCATTTTGAAGGTTTTTGCCTTCAATTTCCTGGGAAATAAATATAACCATTTCGAAATTTTCTAAAAATCGAGGTGATTTCGATGGAGAGAAACGAGGGAACCCTCGACAGGCTTTTGAGGATAGTTATAGGAATAGTACTGCTCGGCCTCTGGGCGGGCATGGACGTGCCCTACGAAACCGGGCTTCTGATAGTTGGACTTATAGCACTGGTGACTGGGCTGACGGGGTTCTGTGCAATTTATAAACTCCTGGGTATAAGTACCTGCAAAGAGTGCTGAGGTGGAAGGGTGAAGCGCGTAACCAAGGTGCTCATAGCATCGGGGGAGCTGCTGATAGCGGTAAGCCTGGTGCTGGTGGCAACCGGCCTGGCCATGAACAACCCTGGATCTGCCATTGGTTCGCTGATGAGCTATGAAACGGCCAGGAGAGCCCACACCATAGCGTCGTACCTCTTCATCCCTCTGTTCTACGCCCACGCAGCGGCGGGCATATACATAGCCCTCGGAAGGTTCGAGAGCCTGAAGAGGCCAGGGGTCAGGAAAGCAGTGCTATCGGTGTGGACGATTGGGATAGCGGTGCTGGTTGTTTCCTGGCTGATCCCCCAGGGGAGCCTCTCTGTGCCCCCGAGCGTCTCCGCCAGCACGGTTCCGACCCTCGAAGAGGTCGCGAAGCACAGCACCGAAAACGACTGCTGGGTCGTAGTCGAAAACAGGGTCTACAACGTTACGTCGCTGATAGACACCCACCCCGGAGGGAGGGAGGCCATACTGAAATACTGCGGCACCAATGCGACTGAGGTCTTTTTCAACGAGCACACTGAAAGGGATTATGAAGTACTCCAGCAGTATTACATCGGCACAATAGGGGAGCCTTTGATAAAGAATGCCACCAAGAGAAAGGAAAAAGACGATTGATGGGTTTTCATTTATTATTTTTTCCGCCCCTCCTGAAAGATTGGCCTCATCAGCATAAAAACCATTATCAGTGCTATCTCGTAGGTCTCTATCAGCGCCACCGAGGGCCAGCTAACGAGCGTCCCCAGCGCCGCCAGTGCGAAGAGCAGGACGGAACCATACCAGATGGCCTTCTCTTTCGAACCCACTCCGTAGAGGAGCATCCCCAGGAAAAACTGGACGAAGAAGTACGTCGAGACGAAGGAGTGGGGCCTCGTGCCGGCGTGGAAGACCCCGATGAGTGCGAGAAATATTGCTGAGATGCTTATGTAAGCCCCTCCAACGGTTTGGAGCTTGTTCCCTGCGGAGAGAATCAGATAAACCGAGAATGCCACCATGAAAACTGCCGTGACAATGAGGCCGTAGTTGTATATCCATGAAGCGTGTGCCATCTCGGGCGAACCCAGGTCGCTGAGGGCGTTTTTCCAGAAGGAAAACCATGGATTCCTGCTTATGCTCCACGCAACGAAGAGCCAATACACTACAACGCCGGCTATTCCGGAGTACTTGAAGAGT
>JALSON010000349.1 GCA_026986455.1 Thermococcaceae archaeon
GGCAACAACAACAAAATCGTCTCATCAACGGTCAACGGAAAGGACACCCTCTACATCTACAACTACACCTCGGGCAATGGAATGAAGAAGATTGATGAAACCTTTGCCATAGGAATATGGAGGATAAAATTCCAGGACATAGACACCTCCGGGAACAACATGCTGGTTGAGATTTCGAGCCCCTACAAAAAGGACATCAAGCTCATGTATGAGGGCAGATATTACATCCTCTACCTCGATTCCAGCAACAACGAGCACTATGAGGAGTACACCTCCGACCCCCAGACAGAGATTAACGACCTTCTAAAAGCGGGAGTCAAGGACATGCTCGTGTTCAGCCCAACCAACATATTCCAGGGACAGACCACTGACCAGGTCATATACAACTATACCTACTACAAAAAGCTCCGCACATATCAGGACGGCGAGATTTACACCGGGCAGTGGGTCTGGGATATAGACCCCGCAAACAATCTCTTCACGCTCTACCTTCATGTCAATGCCTCTGACAAGAAATTCCCCAAGGTTTTCCTCGGCAGCGGGGGCATGATTGACCTTCCGATCAGTGGAGGTCTCCATATAGGTGCGGTTTTTGAAAAGGACAGCGATGGCAACATCATCGGTGTTAAGGGCTATAAGTTCATCCGCATAACCAACGTTAAGAAGACCGTCACTGTAACGGCACCCAAGGTGGAGGTCACGGGCAACGTTAATGAGCTCATAATCAACGATACAGAACTGACAAAGCTGCCATCAAACAGGAATGTCATCATAGTGGGAGGATGGGTGAGCAACAAGGCCTGGAAGGTTCTCGAAAGTGCATACGGCAGCGAGCTGGTGACCGCCATCAAGAATGAGGTAAACAGCAAGGGATACGTTGTCAAGATACTCCGCAACCCGTACAACTCAAACTACAGGGTTATCATCCTCGCAGGAAAGACACACGCTGAGACAGAGAAGGCCATTGAGGAGTTCATGAACGGCTTCTGATCCCCGTTTCTTTTCGTTTAAATCTTTTCTTTTAAAAGGGAGGAATGCTTTATTTAATCTTCTTATTTGAGCTTTAATCAGCCTTCTTAAATGATTTAAACACTGAGTAATAGCGGATTTCATTAATAAATTTTTTGGTTAAATCATCAAAATTTCGGAATATGATGCGCCGCTGGTTTGGAATGGAGGCACAAGGTCTTAACGTTTCGGGGTGTCTAAAAGTTAAAGTTTAAAGTTTAAGGTTTAAATTTAAAGTTGGAAGTCGGGACTGTTTCGTTTGATGACCACCTGAAGGCTAACCGCATAACTACGCCTTAACGTTTCGACAGATTTATAAAATAAACCCCATGAATTTTTTCTCATGAGTCTGAAGGATTACAGGGGATTCAGCAGGGATGCAAAGCTTGTCGTTGCTTATTCATTCTTCGGGTGGCTTGGGGGCAATATAACATGGTTTATCCTGCCATTCTACTTCAGAGCCCTGGGCATGGATTTCACGGATATCGGAACTTTATTCTCGATTTCAACGATAGTGCAGTCCCTCATCCTTCTGGTTTCGGGTCAGGTAAGTGTGAGACTTGGCTACAAGAGAACGGTGCTCCTGGCGCTGTTTTTATATCTGGCTGCGAGAATGCTTCAGGTTTTCTATCCTGCGTTCTGGGTTCTGATTATAGCGTCTGTACTTCTCGGGATGGGGACGGCGCTGGAATGGCCGGCATTAACCGCACTTTTAAGCGGAGAAACCACTGACGAAAAGAGGCACTACCTCTTCACGCTGAACAGTGCGCTTGGAACTGCAGGAGCTGCGGTTGGAATGATCCTCGGCGGGGTTCTGCCAAAGCTCCTCGACGGTTCGTCCCCCTATAAACACACGTTGCTGTTCGCAATTTCATTTCTGGTGGTTCAGATGATTCTGATGGCGCTGGTCTCGCCGGTTCTTGGAAGGGAGGAAAAGAGGCTCAGAATCAGAAGGAGTCTGCTCGTTAAGATAGCTAAATTTTCCCTCCCCAACGTCCTCATAGGTCTCGGGGCGGGTGTCACCATACCCTATATGGGGCTCTGGTTCAACATCCGCTTTGGAACCGGACTTGGGAGCATAGGAGGATTGTTTGCCGTCCAGCAGATGATGATGGCCTTCGGAATGTTCCTCATGCCCCTCATAGCGGACAGGATAGGGAGTGTTAAAACCGTCGTGGGATTTAACGGAAGCGCAACTGCCCTGATTGTTGCCCTGCCATTTGCTCCGGGCTTTTTAGTTGCCGCCCTGATTTATACACTCAGAACCATTCTGATGAATATTGTCAACCCGATATGGGACGCATTTGCCCTGAGGTTTTTCACCAAGGAGGAGAGGGCGACTTCAATAGCTTTAAGGAGCTTTGCATGGACCTCAACCTTTGGTATCGGGCAGTATCTGGGAGGTATTATCTTCGACTACTCTCTAACGGTCCCATTTTTCATCACGGGGATTCTATACGGGCTGGCGGTTCTCGCAATATGGGTTCTGTTTGCTGGATATGAGGAGTGAGAATAAAAGGTTTTTAAGCTTCATCCCCACACTCGGTTGGGGGTGAGAAGTATGGTGGTTAAGGACTGTCCGAGCTGCGGGGGAACCGGGAAAATAAAGGCCGGCGAGAAGGAATGCCCCGTCTGCAATGGTTGGGGCTACGTTCCCGCTGATTTCAAGCTTGATTCTCATCTAAAAGGCTATCGTAATCTGGATTATCTTGGGGTTGAGGATGAGGTTGATGAGATACCCTGTCCGGAGTGCCACGGCAAGGGTGTGGTTCCGGTTTACGACACCTGTCCGACCTGCGGGGGAACCGGTAGAGTCCTTGCCTGCGATATCTGCGGCAGGGTAAAGGAACCCTGGGAGCCCGGCATGGAAACAACGTGGGTCTGTTCAGACTGTATGAGAAAGTATAAGGTAGTCTACATCCTCGACAAGACCTGCGACGTTGAGGATATAGAGGTGGGGAACGTTTACAAGGGCACCATTGACAGGGTTGAGCGCTTCGGCGTCTTCGTCAGGTTAAACCCACACGTGAGGGGTCTAATAAGGAGGAAGGACCTCCTCGGTGGCAGGGAATACATGCCCGGCGAAGAAATCCTCGTCCAGGTTCTCGACGTCAGGCCCGACAAGGGCGAGATAGACCTCATAGAGTCGGCCCTCAAGCACTATAAGGAAGTTGTCGTCAGGAAGGAGCTACCGGTTACGCTCATCAAAGACCTCAGCAAGGACATGGCGGGGCAGACTGTCAGGCTTCGCGGCAGGGTTACCCAGATACAGGTCACCGGAGGGCCTACAGTCTTCACTATAACCGATGGAACTGGCATAACATGGGCGGCCGCCTTTGAAGCCCCTGGAGTTAGGGCCTATCCGAACATCAACGTCGGCGACATAGTTGAGATAATCGGCAAGGTGGCCTTCCACTCGGGCGAGATACAGATAGAAACCAGCGACATGGCCAGGCTGTGGGGGCCGGAAGCGGCTGAGGTGAAGCGCAGAATTGAAGAGGAACTTGACAGACGCGCCCAGCCCCAGGACGTGGGCTTCCTGGTGGAGAGCGAGGTTTTGGAGAAACTCAAGCCCAAGATAATGAAAGCTGCCTTCATGATACGCAGGGCGATCTACGAGGGCAGACCGATACTACTGAGGCACCACGCAGATGCCGACGGCTACACCTCCGGCTTGGCCCTTGAGTACGCGATAGTCCCGCTCATTGAGGAGGTTTCGCCCGACTCTGGGGCCAGATGGAAGCTCTTCAAGCGCAGACCGAGCAGGGCGCCCTTCTACGAGCTTGAGGATGTCCTCAAGGACATAATATTCATGGTCGAGGATCACGAGAAGTTCGGCGACCCGCTCCCGCTCCTCGTCATAGTTGACAACGGCGGAACGAGCGAGGACATTCCCGCCTACAGGAGAATAAGGGCCTACGGCGTCCCGATAGTGGTCATAGACCACCACGACCCGAGGGAATGGGTGAGCGAGGACAGGGCGAAGGTTGATGACTACGTCGATGTGCACGTCAATCCCCACCACATAAAGCGCGGCTACTACGAGTTAACGGCCGGAATGCTGGCAACTGAAGTTGCTCGCTTCATCAACCCCGAAGTTGAGGACAGGATAAAGCACCTCCCCGCCATAGCTGGCACCGGCGACAGGAGCAAGGCTCCGGAGTTCTACCAGTACCTTGAGATAGCCAAGAAAGCGAAAGGTCTCGACGAGGAAGACCTCAAGAAGATAGCCGAGGTCATAGACCACGAGGCCTACTTCTGGAAGTTCATGGACGGGCACGGCATAATAGACGAGATTCTCCTCCTCACCGGCAACCTCCAGAGGCACCGCGAGCTCATCAACGCCATCTACCCGGAGGTCAAGGAGAAGCAGGAGAAGGCTTTGAAAGCTTCCCTGCCCCACGTCAAGAGCGTTGTCCTGCCGAACGGGATAAGGTTCAACACGATAGATATCGAGCTCTTCGCCCCGAAGTTTTCTTATCCCTCTCCGGGTAAGCTATCCGGCCTTATACACGATCACTTCAAGGAGAAGTACGGCGAGGATGCGCCGATTTTAACGCTCGCCTACGGCCCGGACTTCGCAGTTGTGAGAGCCGCCGACGGAATGGCAGCTTACGGCTTTGACCTGAACGAGATAATTCCAAAGCTCCAGGAGGCCCTGCCGAGCGCTGGAATTGAAGGCGGTGGCCACAGCTACGCCGGCTCGATAAAGTTCTTCGAGGGTATGCGGAAAGAGGTTTTGGAGGAGTTTGCAAAGCAGGTGCTAAAATTGAAAAAAGCGGGGTGATGCTACCCCTTTCCTCTCAGGCCCAGGCATGCGAGGAGAATAAGCAACAGTATTCCAGTTCCACATATCTTTCCTTCTTCAGGAGCTCCTGTTGGGATCTTCTCAGTTTCCGCTGGGCTGCTGGTCGTTGTTTCAGATGGGGATGTAAAGGTGGGTTTCTCCTCAGATTCGGGTTCTTTGGCTTTCACCTTAATCATCATCTTAGTTTCCGAGCTCAATCCGTCCGAGTCAACAACTTTGAGCCGGACGATGTAGGTTCCTGCGTTCTGATATTTGTGGGTTGGATTTCTTTTCCTTGATATGTACCCGTCTCCGAAGTCCCACTCCCATGAGACTATTTCCCCGTCGGAATCTGATGACATATCCATGAACCTAACTTCCGTGCCTACATTTGGATTTTCAGGGGAATGTGCAAATCTTGCCTTCGGTGGTGAAGCAAAGGAGAACCTCAGCACAGCGGGCTTGCTCATTTTTCCATCGTAGAGGACATAACCTTTAACCTCCGCCCCAGATTTTCCAGCATGAAAAGTTCCCTCAATTGTGACGTCTTCCTTTGGATTGAGAGTTACGTTCTTGATTATTTCTTTTCCTCCCGATGTTAGATGAACTTCCCCCTTTATGGGCAGGTCTCCGGTGTTGATAACCCTCAGGACTGCGGTAAATTCCTTCCCGGGAGTGGGAGTTTCTGGGACGGTCAGAACATTCTCCACATGTCTGATGCCAAGCTGGAAGTGCAGGAGCTTTCTGTCGAGCAGGTTGCCCTCCATATCATTAGCAAGGAGTTCAACGTAGTAGTTCCCTGCTCTCAGGTTTTCCGTTGAAAACTCAAATGAGAATCGTCCTACCCCAGTGAGGCTATTAAGGAGGATGGGCATGATTCCTCTAACCGCTTTTCCGTTGGCTCCATTCCTGAGGACAGCTGTCAGAACAACGTCAGCATTTTCTCCTTTGCTGGTTACTATCCCCGCTACCCTGACCCGTTCTCCAATATGATAACCACTTTTATCGAGCCTCGCCCCCGATATTTCGACGCTTGTTTTCACGTAACTTATGCTGAACTTATGGCGTCCATAAACGACTGCCTTCTTCGTGAGGTTGTTGTATTCCACCGGGAAGACCCTTATGAAGAGTGTGCTGCTTCCGTCGAAGTTCTCGGTAACCCGCCACTGGTAGGGTATGAAGGTGAAGTTGACCACAGTCCTGTTCTCCTTTTCTTCACCTAGTTTCCCTACCCTGAATGGGACCATTTCTATGTCCAGAGTCTCCAGAACTTCCCTTTCTGTGAGTTCGACGTTCTGGACGCGTGTACCCTTTGGAATCCGGATACTGTACGTGTAGTACGGAATGGGAGATTGCCCTGGCAAGAGAAGAACGCCTCCGTCTTCGAGTTCTATAAGAGAACCCTCGTCGGTTTTTTGAATGCTGTAAGTTGGAGTATCCAGTTCGAGGCTCTGCGGGGTTCCTTCCGGCTCCTCCGATGGTATGCCAATCCCAAGACCAAGCTTAGGATCGCCGTAGAGGTGCATGGAGATGACCCACAGCATATCCATATCGTCCTCGAGCTCCCAAGCCATACCTATCCCCATGTCTCTCTTGAGCTTCCTGAGCGCCTCCCCAATGGACATTCCTGATTCCCAGCGGTTGTAGAGCCTCTTTGCCCTTGCCGTCCATGGGGCGGAGTACGTGCTTTCTGTCGACCCGAGATATACTACAGCCCCCGCCTGCAAGAAGGCTTCCGCCATGCTCTTCCCCTTCGTGTAATCCCCCGTCAGACAGGATTCGGCATAGACGAGGGGACATGTGTTTCCAAAGGGATTCCTCCTGCTGCTCACATCGCTCGCGTATATATCATCGATAACATTGGTGTTCCCGTGGCCCTCAAGGTGGATTATGTCCTTTTCGGGGGTGTTGTTAAAGAACGCCTCCACGGCTAGTCTTCTGCCGTTCACAACTATTCTGTCCCCCTCTTTCACGTCCGGATAGTCCGTGGTGTAGATAATGGTCACCTCTGTACCCTGTTTCTCCAAGGCCCTTTTGACAGACCTGCTGCGTTCTCCGAAATCTTGGTCAGCACAGCCTCCACCTCTGCACTCAGACCATCCGGAAAGTATAAGTGCGTGGGAGCGGTCGAAGGAACATTCCCCCCTGATGGCTCTTATGGCGTTCCTTATAGCTATCTCAAGGTCACTCGCTGTGTCCCCAACTATCCTTCCAACCATGAGCTCTGGATCAGGACCA
>JALSON010000350.1 GCA_026986455.1 Thermococcaceae archaeon
TATTCCGATGTTGTCCGCAGCTTTGAAGTAGACCTTGAATGCCATGCCCATTTTCGGCTTGCTTGGAAAAGTATATGCTATCTTAACCTCCGGCTTCTGGGTGTCCTTCTCCTTGCTCACCACGATCTGGCTAACGCCCACCGGAACCGTGGCGTTGATGAGCATGTAGTTAGTGCCGTCAATCGTCCTCTCTCCCAGGACGGTGTAGGTTATGTTGGTTACGCTGGGGTCGACCTTGGCACCTTCAGGTATAACGAGGGTTATCGGGCCGCTTACACTCTCGTTGAGCTCGTTGATGAACTTAACGGCGGTTCCATCTTTGCCGTGATGCCTGAAGACTATAAACTCCTGCGGAACCGGGACGCTCATGAAGTCGCTCCTCACCTTGTCGTTCTCAATCTTAACGTGCACCTCCGGTTCGACCACTGTTCCGTTGTCGTAGACATATATCAGGTTTGAACCGTACCACGTCGGGCTGTACCTCGGGTTTGTGTGCGGGTTGGTTTCCTTATCTGGAGCACCCGTTGCTGTGAGGGTTATGAACCAGTGCTTGTTGCCGTTTTTGTCGATGTAGAGCCAGTACATGTCGTGGTGTATGTGGCCCGAGAGAACGAGTCTGATGTTGTACTTGACGACGTCTTCAAGGAAGCGCCTCGCCACATCCGGTTCGCCCGCCCAGTACCTCAGGTAGCCCTTGAGTTCGTTCCAGTCGCTGTCGCTGAAGGGGTCGAGGCCCCTGAGGATGCCGCCGAGGTAGTTCCATCTCGGCGAGAAGAAGTAGGGATGATGCACGAGCACTATGGGGATCTTGCCCTTGTGCTCCTCAAGAACCTTCTCCATCCACTCAATCTGGGCCATCTCGGGGTGTCCTTCCTCTCCCCTGCTGTCGAGGCCGATTATTATGAAGTCCCCTATGACCTCGTAGAAGTACCTCGGACCTATGAGCTTCGAATAGACCGTGGGCGGGTCGTCATGGTTTCCTTTTATATTTATCACGGGAGTTCCTGCGGCAACAGTTCTGCTCAGTATGTTGTATAGAATCTGATAGCCCTTTATGTCACCGGAAGTATCGACATCATCCCCCGTGTTGAATATGAAATCAACCCCCTGCATCGCCCAGTAAGTGTATGCGCTGTCCGTTGCCACGACACTGTGCAGCGGGATAACCGGCTGGCAGAGCTTGGCTAGCTTCATAGGGCTCCTCTGGAAGTATTGCTTGCACACATAGCCGACTTTGGCACCGCTGGTTATGTGGGTGTCGCTCACCTGAGCTATCTTCAGAACCTTCGGATATTCCTTCAGAACCACCAGCCCGTTTGGAAGGGTTATGTCGCCCTTGTTTGACTTCACCTGAAGGAAATAATCATCCGGAACAACGTTTTCAGGTATTTTAACCTTCAGGAGGTTGCCGTCCTTCCCGACTATTTGAAGGTTGTAGGGACCGTGCAGGACTGACACTATGGTCAGCTGGCTTATCTGAACCCCATCTTTAACCTCCATGGTTATTGTATCCCCCGGAACGCCAACAGCGGGCACCCCTATGCTGGGTGTAACAAAGATATCGCTGGGGTATACCTCTGCCTTCGCTGCCGGCATCTGCACCAGGAAGACCATTAAGAGGGTCAGGAACATAGCAGCGGCTCTCTTCATGGTATCACCTATCAAGAATCAATCTCATTGATTATAAGTTTTCCTTTCTCAAAGCACAGCTCCATGAAAAAGCTCCCTCATGCGGGCCATCATGAATTCCGCAAGCTCACTTTTGCCACCCAGATGTCTATGGAGCCCGTAATACTCCTCAATTTTTGAGCTAAGTTTATTTATCAATTCGCCATTTCCGGTTTTTATTGCGAGCGGAAGCCTTGTGAAATGCACCGCCATCTCAAGGAGTGCAGAGTCGGCCCTGCTGAAGGGCCTCAACGGCAGGCTCCCTTCAATCTCTCCCTCCGGAGTCATAACACACTCAAGGATTCTGCTCCCACCGAGCTCGTCTTTCCAGAACCTCTCCCTGAACTCGACCCTCCCGAAAATGCCGGGCAGGCCCCTGATATACCTCCACATACCAAACTCCCCAAATTCCAGATTAGCTTTCATGTTGAGGGCGAGCTTTACGAGCAGTTCCACATCGTTCGTTATCTGAACCGAAACAAAGGGATGTTTCTTTATTTCCTCAGAACTCCTCCCGCCAAAAAGCCTGAAAGTCAGAACACCCCCTTCCCTTGAGACCCCGATGGTGGCTGCATTGTTCCGGGTTACAAGAACAACCTCATACACCCTGCCTTCCTCAAAATATTCAATCATGCGACCACCTCAAACAGAAAAGAAAAGGTCAGAGCTGCTTTGGAAGAACGATTATGTCATCCCTGCTGATGTGGAAGGTTACCTCTCCCTGGGGTCTGAGCTCTGCAGTTTCCCTGTCCGCCATTGTTCTCGCTATTATCCTCGTTTCCCCGAAGAGTCCTATGACCTCCGTGAAGAAGCCGTAATACTCTATGAGGTCGACCTTTCCGGTTATGGATATTCCGTTTTCAACCGGCTTCAGGCTCACCCTCTCGGGTCTTATGACAATGACGACGCTGTCGGATTTTTCCGTGTATGTTAGCCCATCCAGCCTGAAGTGTTCGAACTCCACCGTGACCTTGTCCCCATCCCTCTCCACGACCTTTGCGGGAATGACGTTTGTCTTACCCATGAAAGATGCCACAAATTCAGTCCTCGGATTTTCGTATATTTCCCTCGGCGTGCCCACCTGCTCCACGGTTCCGACGTTCATCACAGCTATTCTGTCGCTTATCGCCATGGCCTCCTCCTGATCATGGGTAACATAGAGCACGGTTATGCCAAGCTCCCTCTGGATTCTCCTTATCTCGGAGCGCATCTCAAGCCTGAGCTTTGCGTCGAGGTTGCTCAGGGGCTCATCGAGGAGGAGGAGCTTTGGCTCAACAACGAGCGCCCTTGCTATGGCCACACGCTGCTGCTGACCTCCGGAGAGCTGTGTTGGATACCTGTCCTCAAAGCCGGTGAGCTTGACCAGCTCAAGGGCCCATTTAACCTTCTTTTCGATTTCATCCTTCGGGAACTTCTTCACCTTCAGGCCGTAGGCAACGTTGTCGAAGACGCTCATGTGGGGCCAGAGGGCATAGTTCTGGAAGACCAGGACAGCACCCCTCTCGCTTGAGCTCATGTAGGTTACCTCATCCTTGTCGAACCATATCTCCCCGCTGTCCGGAAAGTCAAGGCCTGCTATGATCCTCAGTGTCGTTGATTTTCCGCATCCTGAGGGCCCGAGGAGCGTAAAGAGTTCTCCATGCTTTATATGCAGACTTATTCCCTTCAAAGCCACCGTTTCGCCAAAGGTTTTAACTATATTCTCAAGTCTGACCTCAACCATTCTTCCCACCTCATGTCAGGCCTATGAACGAATACTTCTGCTTGGTTATAAAATTGACAAGCACGATTGACGTTATCTGGACGGTTATAAGCAGCACACCAAGAGCCGCGGCTATATTGACGCTCCCTGCGGCCGACATCATGACATCCTTCATGAACGCTGTTATGGGGGCCTTTTCCATGTTAAGGGAGCCGAGGGTTATGCCGACGCTCGTTTCGCTCATTGCATAGACGAAGCTGAGCATTGCACCGCCGAAGACGTTGAGCGAAATCATGGGCAGCAGGATGCCTGTTATCGTCTTCCACCTGCTCGCCCCCAGATTCATTGATGCCTCTTCAAGGGATACATGAACCTGCTGCAGACCGGCATAGACCGAACGCGCCGCAAATGGAAGCCTTCTGATGGAGTATGCGAGTATGAGCACGTATGCAGGATTGAATCCCTTGAGGTTTGTCGGATCAAAGGGAGTTCCCGGGAATATCTGGTGGAAGAAGTAGAAGTACCCCATGGCCACAACGATACCCGGAACCGCTATCGGGAGGATGACTATGCTTTCGAGGACAGGAGTTAGCACACCCTTGAACCTGCCGGTTGCATAGGATGATGTTATCGAAAGGAGGATTATCAGTATAACCGCGAGGAAGGAATATGTGAGGCTGTTGATGATATACCGTCTCACATCAGAATTTCCAAGCATCTGTTTGATATAGCTCAATGTAAAGCCACTCTTCTTACCTACCGGGAGATGCGAAACATTTGCATTTATCCTCGCTGTTATATTCAATCCCTCATCTGTTATCACGCCAGTTCCTTTCACTTGGCCATTAACATAACCTACAGCAAAGCCATATTTCTTTGTTTCACCTTGAAATCTTGCATCAGATATTTCACCTTCTATGATAACCTTATTTCCCCTAACATGTGCAGTACCTTTAAAAAATCCCTCAAGACTTCCATTCATAGGACCGATTTTTCCTTTTCCTGCAATTAGTGTCCCCTGGAAAAAGCCCTGAAGGGGGACGGCTCCCTCTTTAAATTCGGCATTAGTCAGTATAACCCCTGAAATCTCTCCGGGAATTCCGGTAACATTGCCAAAGATAGTCTGTTCTTCTGTAAATGCCAGGTGGATAACCCCGAGCTGAGGCAGTATTGTGAAGATCAGAAGCGGGAGCATGATGAGGTATATGATGATGGCCTGCCAGTTCTTCGGCTTAGCTACGCGGGGCTTCCATCTGCCGCCCTTGCTTATCATGGCATACTGCCTTAAGCTCACGTACTTCCTGATCCCGAGGAATGCCAGTATGGCAAGTACCAGCATTATTATCGAGAGTGCAGCGATCAGAGGGCTCCTTTCACCGGTTCCAAAAAGGAATTTGCTGAAGATTTCATAGGACATGAGCTTCTTCGCCAGCGGGTCACCGTGGAAGACGATTGGCGCCGCGAGATCCTCAAGGCTGAATATGAAGACAAGAGTTGCACCGGCCGCTATTCCCGGAAGGGCCAGGGGGAATGTTACCGTCCTGAAGAGATGGAAACCCCTGCTTCCTAGGTTTTCCGCCTGCTCCTCCAGCGTCGGATCTATGTTGATGAAGCTGGCATAAGCGTTGAGGTAGACTATGGGGTAGTAGGTTATTGCCTGGGCAAGTGCAACACCCGCAAGGCCATCGATTTTAAGCCTGAAACCGAGCAGGGGATACAGGAAGTAGTTTATGAATCCGTATTCGCTGAACATTGATTTGATAACATAGGCATTGACAAATGGGGTAACAAGCAGGGGAATAAACAGGGCTATTCTGAAGAAGTTCTTCCCCCTGAAATCATACCTCGCCATCAGGAAGGCAAACATTGTCCCGAGTATCGAGGCAAACAGGGTTACAATTGCTCCGACAATCAGGGAGTTCAGCACAATTCCGAAATCCACCCCCCTGATAACATAGAGCGTCTCACCGGTTCCGGGCATTATGGTTTTATCTATCAAATTGCCCGCCGGGGGAAGCTGGACATAATCCGCAGTTCCCAGAATCTCTTTAAACCAATGAAGCGATGGATGACCACCATATGAGAAGGCAATTAACAACATGGCCAGCACTGGAATTATAAGAAACAGCAACAGATACAGCAGGGGAAAAAGATAGGAAAATGAAACGAGAGGCTCAAAGAGCGGAGTACCGAAGAGCCTCTCACTCCACTTGCTCACCTTCATCCCTGCACCTCCTGAAGAACCTTATTGTATTTGTCCCTCGCGGCGTTCCTCCACTCCTGAAGGAGCGTGTCCTTAAATCCGGGGTCTTTGAGGATCTTCTGGTTGATTTTCTTTGCATAGTCCTCGGTGAATGTCACCATTTTTCCCGTGTCCGGATCCTTGAACTGAATCGGTGCAAGCAGTTCCGCCTTGAGCTTGTTGTAGGTTGCGTCGTCTATCTTGCCCTTCTTGTGGGCATCCACAAGCGCAATCCATGCCCTGTGAAGGGCATCGTTTGTGTCCACGAGGGTTGCTTTGAAGTAGAACTGCATCGCATAGACGGTATCGAGTGCCTCCTTGTCGTCGAACTTGATGCCCTTTGTGTAGAGGGCGAGGTAATATGCGTTCTTGAGGTCGGGCCTCTTCTTTCCTTCAGGTGTGTCAAAGACCTTCGGATTGATTGGAAGTCTGTTTACTTCCTTGTTCAACCACACTATCTGGCCATCAGTCAGAACCCAGTAGATGAATGCCTGAGCAGCATCCGGATGCTGGGAGTACTTCAGGAGGGCTATCGGGTCGCCATTGATTATGCTCTCTCCCTTTGGAATGATATACACACAGGCCGGATTTGCCTGCATTGCTATGTATCCGTAGAAGTCAATGGTGTTTCCCGCGGCAATGTCGCCCTGAATAACAGCCTCTCTGACGGCATCGCTTGCATCATAAACCTTTGAGTTGGCAGCTATAATTGTTAAGATCTGCCAGCCCTTGTTCCAGCCAAAGGCCTGGAGGATAATCTGATAGATTCTTGTATTAGACGTGCTCCGTGTTGGGTCTGCTATACCGAACTGCGGCGGATCACGGGCAAATGTTTCACTCGCTATATCCTCCCACTTCTGAGGAACCGGAAGATTCCATCTCTTAAGGGCATTTTTGTTGACTGTAAACCCGAACGAAGAAAGGGCTGCTGCAATCCAGTAAATCTTTCCATCCTTCCCCTTCCTGATCATTGGCATTCCAGCAAGTTCCTCGGGTATGTCCTTACCTATCAAGCCAAGGACATTTTTATCAGTTATTGGGGCAAGATACCCATCCTGGTAGAGTGTATCAAAGAGTGTTGGTCCTCCACCCCACGCAACATCAGCACCCTTTTTTATTAGGGTTACCCACTGAGACTCTGTGGCTTTGATAAATTTGATATTCACAATGTGGTATTTCTTGGCTATATCACTCTTCAGAAAAGCCTTTTTAGCAAGCAGCTGGATTGTAGTGTCGTGTCTGGTTAAAACAATCAGGGTAATGCCAGCAGCTGATTGGGTGGTTGTGGAGGTTTCGGTCGGAGAAGAGCTCTGGGTTGTTGAGGAAGTCACGGTTGATTGGGTACCGGTCTGGGTTTGGGTCTGGGTCGGGCTGGAGGTCGCGGAGGGGGTTGCTGAAGAGGTGGTGGTTCCCCCGCC
>JALSON010000351.1 GCA_026986455.1 Thermococcaceae archaeon
GTTTTCACGTACTTTACTCCGAGAGCCTTGATGAGGGCCTCGATGTCTATCTCGTTGAATCTCCTGCCGGTTTCACTTCCGCCCGTCCCGGGGTGGGGCTGATGACCCGTCATCGCGGTGGTTCTGTTGTCGAGTATCATAACGAGAACGTTCAGGTTCTTGTAAACGGCATCTACCAACGGCTGAATTCCGTTGTGGAAGAAGGTCGAATCGCCGATGGTGGCTATCACCTTCTTTTTAAGAGCCACGCTCTGGCCGTTCGCTAAACTTATGCTCGCGCCCATCACGTACTCGGTCCAGATGGCTTCGAGCGGCGGGAGTAGGGACAGTGCGTAGCAGCCTATGTCGCCGTGAATCGGGACGCTGTACCTTCCGAGCTTGAGCTCCCTTAAAGCGTCCAGCGCTGCCCTGTATGAGCCCCTGTGCGGACAGCCAGGGCACATCACCGGCGGCCTCTTCGGGGCGAGGCTTTCTGCTAGCTTTACTTCCTCAGGCTTTTCGTAGGTTTCACCTTCCTCACCGATGAGCCTCAGGAGTGCATTCTTAACCAGCGAAGGCGTCAGCTCCCCCTCAAGCGGGAAGTAGCCTGTCCTCTTGCCGTAGATGGGCACGTTTAAGCCTGCCTCATAAGCGGCTATCTTGACCTCCTCCTCAAGGAACGGCGCGCCGTCTTCTATAACCACCGCGAGGTCGACACCCTTCAGGAACTCAACGACGAGCTTCCTTGGAAGAGGATGAGGGGTTGAGAGCTTGAGGACCTTGAAATCTCCCTTTATCTTCGGGAGAACCTCACGCACGTAGTTGTAGGGCGCGCCCTCGACGATTATCCCAATCCTTCCCTCGCCCTCGACCCAGTTGAAGGACATCGAGATGAACTCCTCCTCTATCTTCGCTAGGGTCTCGTTCAGCCAGCGGTGCCTCTTCCTGTTGCCCTCCATGTTGGCTCTAACATAGCGCTCAATGTCTTTCTTGAAAACCGGCTTTCTCTCAAGCTCGATGAACTCTCCAACCTCAACATCGGCTGTTGTGTGGTTAACCCTGGTAGTCGTCCTGAATATCACGGGAACTTTATACCTCTCGCTCAGCTCGTAGGCGTAGATGATTAAATCGTGGGCCTCCTGCGGATCGGCGGGCTCAAGAACCGGGAGGAGTGAGATTTTTCCATAATAACGGTCATCCTGCTCTGTCTGGCTGGTGTGCGGACCGGGGTCATCTGCAACGAGGATGACCAAGCCACCCTCAACGCCGGAATAAGCTAAACTCATAAGCGGGTCTGCTGCCACGTTAAGGCCAACGCACTTCATCGTGACGAGGGTTCTAAGCCCCGTGTAGGTAACACCGGCCGCTTCCTCCAGAGCCACTTTCTCGTTGGGAGCCCACTCGGCGAATACTTCAGGCTTGAGATGTGCTATCGTCTCTATGACCTCGGTTGAGGGTGTCCCAGGATAGCCTGTGGCGAAGACAACTCCGCTCTCCAATGCTCCGTAAGCTATGGCCTCGTTTCCCATGAGAAGCTTTTTCTCACGCTTTCTGGTTTTCATGATGCCCGTACCAGAATAAACGTCAGCACCTTCCAACATGCACCACCGGAGAGTATTTGTCAAGGATGTTAAAAAGTCCTATTCCAGAATACCCTGAATAAAACCGAAGAATTTTCTATGATGTACGGGTTTGAGTTTAAAAGAATCGGATTATCTTTTCTTTCCGTACTTCGGGTCGTAGAAGTATTTGCCATGGGCCTCTGCATATGCATCCATAACCCTTCTGTTGACAACGAGGGCATAGACCAGAACGGCTATCAGCATTGCCCCTCCAACGTATCCCATCGTCCTCACTGAGAGGATAAAGCCGATTATGGGGATTCCCACGACTACTATGGCCACTCCGACAAAAACAGCCAGCAGAATTTTGTAGCCATACCTCTCCATGAACAGATCAAAATCCATACTCATCACCGTTGTTGCTTGGGCCTCAATCTTTAAATAATTTGCTGTATTTAAACCATCGGTGCATAAAGATGCTGATTAAGGAGCTTATTGAGATGGTGGATGAGGCCATAGCGAATGTTAAGATTGCCATTGTATCAAGCCAGCAGCGGGTCTTTGAGAGCCCCTACACGAGCTGGGAATTCGCTCAGCGCTCTCTGGAGCTTGAAGATGAGCT